>WGLQ01000004.1:300000-441468 GCA_016125495.1 Hyphomicrobiales bacterium
GGCCAGCGCTTGGCATCGAGCCCCTCGGCCTCGATGAGCTGTTTGAGGAGGCGGATCTGGTCGTCGGTATCGAGGATCGTGAAACCGGACTTGAGGTCGACCAGTTCGGCATGGCGGCGCAGGATCTTGACACCGATCGAATGGAACGTTCCGAGCCAGGGCATGCCTTCGACGGCGCCGCCGACGATGCGCCCGATGCGCTCCTTCATTTCGCGTGCGGCCTTGTTGGTGAACGTGACGGCGAGGATCTGCGAGGGCCAGGCCCGCCCGCTCGCCAGGATGTGCGCGATGCGCGTGGTCAGCACGCGCGTCTTGCCGGTGCCGGCGCCGGCCAGCACCAGAACCGGCCCCTCCAGCGTTTCGACCGCCGCCCGCTGTTCCGGATTGAGGCCTTCGAGATAGCTCGCGCTGCCTTGTGCCCGGCCGGCCGCCGCCAGCGCGCGTTCGGAGATCGAAAGCGCGCGCGTGTGTCCGCCGATGGGCTCGCCCCCTTCTTCCGAGAAGCCCGGTGCCTCGTCGCTATCGGGGTACCGTCCGGCGGGCCGCGCGCCATGAGCCATCGGATCACTCCAAGCCGCCGAGCATGATCGGATCATGGTCGGGTGTTTTCGATTCGTTTCTCCACCGCTCAACTATAGCATCAAGCCGGCGCCTCCAAGGCAGCACCCGCCCCGTTGTCCCCGGCAGAGACCGCACCGGTGCATTTCACCGGAACGTGATCGTCGGACGGCGCCCGGCTTGATCGAGGTCAAAGTTGCCCTGGAGGGCGCATGCGAATTTTCGCATATGACGTTTGGAACGGCGCTGGCTGTTCGATCGTCCTCGCCACCGCGGCCGGACCATCGGCGCCGGGCGAGCGCTGAATGGAGGAGCACGAAGATGATGACGAATGTTGGCGGCATCGACCGCATTCTGCGGATCGTGGTGGGGCTGGGGTTGATCGCGCTGGTCTTCGTCGGTCCGAAGACGATGTGGGGCTGGATCGGTGTGATCCCGCTGGTCACGGGCTTGATCGGCAGTTGTCCGGCGAATTCGCTGCTCGGCGTCAACACCTGCCCGCGCAAGGGCGCCTGACGCGGCTCCATGGGACCGCCGCTGCCGGGTGCTCGTTGCACCCTGCGGCGGCGTACGCCGGGCGCGCCCGTTCAGCGGTGCTCCTCGACGTGCGCTTCGACCAGCGCCCGATTGTAGATGTGCAGCGCATCGACATGATAGGCGTGCCCGATGACGCGATGAATGTCGTTGTCGTGCACGATGGGGATGATCTGTTCGCCCGAGCGGTCGAAGGCCCTCAGCGCGGATTCCACCGTGTCGCCCATCAGCAGCCAGGGCCCCTGGTCGTCGGGCGCCCGTCGGCGTTCCTCCGCGTCGTCGGCCGGCACGAGGCGGGCGAAATCGCGCACCGTCAGTTTTCGCATGATCTCCTTGTGCGGTCCTTCGCCGAGGAAGAGGCCGCGCGTGGCGAGCTGCCAGTGAAAGAAGCTCTCGCCGAGCACGGCGATCGTCGCCCCGTTGGCGATCGAGACCGTGAGCAGGATGGCGATCGCCATGGCATAGCCCTCGGTCAGCTCGAAGACGATCATCGTGGTCGAGATCGGCGCGCCGAGCACCGCGGCCGCGACGCCCCCCATGCCCAGAATGGCATAGAGGCCGTTGCTCGAGGCCGCCTGCGGCACGATCGACTCGGCGATGATCCCGAAGGCACCACCCGCCATGGCCCCGAGATAGAGCGAGGGCGAAAAGACGCCGCCGCCGAAGCGGCTGGCCAGCGAGATCGCTGTCGCCGCGGTCTTGGCGACCAGCAGCGCCAGGAGCAGGAGCAAGGGCAGTTGCTGCTTGAGCGCCATGTCGGTCGCCTCGTAGCCGACACCGAGCACGTGCGGAAAAGCGAGCGCGATGAGGCCGACGGCGAATCCTCCGATCATCGGGCGCACCCAGAGCGGCATTCGGATGCCCCAAAGCAGCCGCTCGGTCACCATCAGCGAGGACTGGAAGAGGATCGCCACGGCCGCGCACGTCAGTCCGAGCAGCACGAAGGCCGGGAATTCGAGGTAGGAGGTGATCTGGTACTGCGGGATGATGAAGGCGGGGAAATCGCCGAGGTGCATCCGGGCGATCGCCGTGCCCGCCACGCTCGCGATCACGATCGGCACGAACGCGCTCATGGCGTAATGCCGCAGGATCACCTCGCAAGCAAAGAGGACGCCTGCCATGGGCGCATTGAACGAGGCCGAGACGGCGGCCGCCACGCCCGCTGCCAGCAGGGTGCGCCGTGCCGCGGCCGGCAGCTGCATGTAGTTCTCGATCGCCGAAGCGATGGTCGCGCCGAGGTGCACGACCGGTCCCTCCCGCCCGACACTCGCCCCGCAGCCGATCGAGATCGCCGAGATGAGGGCGCTCCAGAGGCCGGTCCGGGTTTGCATCTGGCAATCGCGCAGCGCCCGCGCCTCGATCACGTCGGCGACGCCGTGCGCGCGCCTGCCGGGGACGTGGTTCTGCAGCAGGTAGCCGATGACGAGGCCCCCTGCCGCCGGTGCCAGCAGGATGACCGGCCATGGGACGTAGGCGGCTGCCGTAACCACGCTTTCGTGCATCGTGCCGAGCCAAGCGAGCTGGACGAGGCCGATGAGTGTGCGGAACAGGATGGCGGCATAGGCGACGCCCGCTCCGATGATGAGAGCGAGCAGCCAGACCTGGAGCGTGCGTGCCTCAACAAAGGCGTTAATGCTTGGAATGATGCGGTCGAGCACGACCGAGCGGAACCAGCTTGCCATCGAGGCGGGCTCGCCCGTCCGCTCGACGGGGAAGGCGTGAACCAGGGAGCGGCGAATCGCGCGAAGGCGATCACGCCAGCGGCCTCCGGAAGGGTCGCGCGCGTGGCTCGGTCGTGTCATCCTGGCTGCCTAGACGAGGCGGATGGCGTCCGCAATGGGCCGCGGGGCGAAGGAATGCGCATGGCGGCCTATGGTTCGGCGTGGCTACTGGAGTTGTCGGTGCCGGTTTGCTAGTTCGTTCGATGCTCCGAAGGCGTTGGGGTGTCGCCCCGCTGCGCTCGGAAGAAGGAGGTCGAGGGTAGGTACGATGAACTCGTTCCTGTTGACGCTCGCCACGCTGGTCGTGCTGGTTCTCGGCGCACTTTTCGCCGTGCCGCTTTTCGTCGACTGGAACACCTACCGGGCAGCCATCGAGCAGCAGGCCAGCGAGATCGTCGGGCGCGAGGTGCGCATTGGTGGCCAGGTTTCGCTCAGCCTGCTGCCCGCGCCCTATCTCGACCTCGAGAACATTCGCGTCGCCGACGTTTCAGGCCGCTTCGACAACGCCTTCCTGCGACTCGAGCGGGCAACCGTCTGGCTCTCGATACCGCCTTTGCTCCAGGGGCGTGTGGAAGCGCGCAAGGTCGCGCTCGTCGAACCCCGCCTGCGCCTGGCCATCGATTCCGAGGGGCGTGGCAACTGGGAAGGTCTCGGCGATACCGCGCGCTTCAACCTGGACGCTGGCGACATCGCCCTGCAGTCAGTCGTGATCGAGGATGGCCGGATCAGTCTCCACGCCCCCTCGAATGAACGAATCCTCGACTTCGACAAGCTCTCGGGTGAGTTGTCCGCCGCCACGCTCGATGGCCCCTTCCGTTTCAGAGGCACCACCGAACGATCCGGCATCGAGCACGAGGTCTGGCTGACGACGGGGCGCCGCGAGCCGACCGGTGGCATCAAGTTCTCGTCCGGCATGAAGCCCGCCACACGCGCGAGCGGCTCCGGCGACTACAGTTTCGCCGGCGAACTGATCGTCGGGACCGATGGCGCCCGCATCGAGGGAGGACTGGTTTCCCGCCACGCCATCCCGATCGGGTGGACGGCGGGGAGCATACGGTCGCAGGCCCTCCCCGCGGATCGCGGCGCGGTCCTTCCGGCCGAACTTCGTGCCACCGTCGAAGCCGATGGCTCGGCCCTGCGTTTCGGCCAGATCGCCTTGACCTTCGAGAGCGGCGGTCGCCCGCAGCTGGTGAGCGGCGAGGCGACACTGGACTGGCGCGAGAAGCTGACGCTCGATTCGAGCTTTTCCGCGCGCTGGCTCGATCTCGATCGCCTCGCCAGCCCGGCCGTCGGATCCTCGGGCGCCGATAGCGGCAGCGAGGGCGACACCGGGCAGGACGTCACGGTCGGCAACGCCGTTGCACTCGCTCGCCCGCTCGCCGGTCTCGAAGCGATCGCCGAGGCGATCCTCGCCGGCGCCGTGTTGGACGGCGATGCGCGCTATCGTCTCGCCGTCGAAAAGCTCAACCTCGGTGGCGATCTCGTCGATGGTCTCTCGCTCGAGGTGCGCCGTCGCAGTCCGACCCAGCCCGTCGAGATCGTCGGATTGCGCGCGGCCCTGCCGGGCTCGAGCCACCTCGCGATCGAGGGACGCTTGACCGGCCGACCGTCTGGCGGTGTCGCCTTCGGCGGTACCGTCGAATTGCACGGTGCCAATCTGGCGCGAGTGCTGAAATGGGCCGGCGGCGACGAGGTTTCGCAGCTGCTGCACATGCCGGAGGTCGAGGACCACTTCGCGATCGCCGCCAGTCTGGCCGTCGACGAGGCGGCCATCGCACTGCGCGAAGCCTACGGCGAGCTTGGCCAGAATGCCTTCAGGGGCGCCATTCAGGTCGGCGCCGGTTCCGAAGGAAAGCTGCAGCTGCGCCTCGAGAGCGACCGCCTCGACCTGCGCCGGATCGCTCCGGGCGACTTCCACCTCGCCGCGCTCGGCACCGAACTCGGCATCATCGCCGACCTCGAGGGCGATGCCGCTGGCGGGCTGCCGCTGGCCCGTCGTCTGGCCGGCCGTGACGCCCGCCTCGATATCGAGATCGGCGAGATCGTTCTGCCGGACCGAACGTTGAGCGACGTGATCGCCAAACTGGGGTTGGAGTCCGATCGCCTGCAGGTCGACCGCCTCTCGCTGGTCTCGAGTGACGGCATCGAGCTGTCGCTGGAGGGGCTCGTCGAGGATGCCCGGCGCGAGCCGCGCGGCAACTTGCGTTATGTGGTGGCCGGCGCGACCCCTGCCGCCGTCGAGGAACTTCTCTCGGGTAGCTCCGACCTCCTGGCCGATCGCATCCGCACCCGCCTTGCCGGCACGCTTGCCCCTATGCGCCTCGCCGGCGTTGCGAGTTTCGGTCAGCGCGGGGCGGCGACCCTCGATCTGTCAGCCGACGGCGCCGCGGGCGCGAGCCGCATCGTCGCCCTGGTACGCAGCGACACCCCGGGCGGCAGCCTTTCCGAGGGCCTCCTCGATGTCACCGTGTCGGCCGAGACCGAGCGTCCCGCCGATCTCCTCGTCCAACTCGCCCCATCGCGGCGGCGCGAGCGCCTCGCGCGCGTCCTGGCGGACGGGTCGGGCTCGGCGCGAGCATCGGCGCGGGCGAACGGCTTCCTGTCGTTGCGCGCGACCGGCCGCCTCGTCGATGGCATGGCGACCGTCTTCGGTGTCGAAGCAGGACCGCTCACCGCCGGGTTCGCGGGGACCACCGGTCTCGCCGATGGCGAGATCGAGCTCTCCGGCACCGCTGAATTGAGCACCAGCAACGCCGTTGCGGCCCTCGCGATCCTCGATGCCGACGCCGCTGGTTTCGTGCATCCCGGCCCGCTCGCCTTCAAGTCGGGCCTGACCGCCAGCCGTCGGCGCATCGCGCTCGCCTCGGGAGCGGTTCGCGGCGATGGCCTCATCGTCGATGGCGACGGACAGGTGTCCTTCGACGACGATGTGACGCGCATCGACGGTTCGATCCGCTTTGCCGACGTCTCCCTCGGTGCCCTCATGGCGTTGAGCGTTGCCCCGTCGGGCAGTACCGCCCAGGAAACCGCCATCGGCCGGTTGCAGGGTGGGCTCGCCGGTCGCGCGGCGGCGATCGGTGGCGACGATGGTGACGTCACCACCCTCGCGCGGTCCCCGGAGCCGCAGGGCGGCTGGCTGAGCGACGATCCCTTCGATTTCTCTCCTCTCGCCGGCGTATCGGCCGAAATCCGGGTGTTCGCGGATCGCCTCGAGGTGGCCCCCGACCTCGTCGTCGAGGATGCCCGCATGGGGGTCCGCCTCGAGGAAGGCGCCATCACGGTTTCGGCGCTCGAGGCCAGGGCCCTCGGTGGAACCCTCGCGGCTCGCGGCGCGATCACGAAGGTTCCGGCCGGCGCCGACTTGCGCCTCGAGGTTCGCGGCGAGGCCATGAAGATCGCCGCGCTGCTGTCGGCCGCCTCCGGCGAACGCCTTGTCGGCAGCGTCGAGCCGACGGCGGGCAGCCCGGCGGCGTTCGGGGTTGCGGCGCCGGTCGTTCCTTTGCCTTCGCCAGCTTCGCGGCGGCAGACTATCGAGACGGTGGCGGCAGCAGGCCCCGTGCGCGAACGCGTAGTAGCGGCGGGACCCGACGATGCCGCTGGTGGGGCGGACGAGGATGCCGCTCAGGGCACCTTCGATGTGGAGGTGCAGGCGGGTGGCCGCGGCCTCAGCCCGCGCGGCGTTGCCACCGTTCTCGCCGGCACCGGGCGTCTCGAACTGTCTGCGGGCTGGCTGGTCGGGGCATCCCCTGGCGCCGTCTCCGAGGAGAGCCGCAACGCCATCGAGGCCGAGGAGGCCGTGAGCGAGGAGCGTCTCGCCGAGCGGCTCCGCGAGCGGCTGCGCGACGCGCGCTTTCCGTTCCCCGGCTTCGAGCTGCCCTTCGTCATCGAGGATGGCACGGCGCGGGTCCGTGGCGTGCGGATCGCTGCGGCCGACGGGCGAGCGGCGCTGACGATGGACACCTATCTCGATTTCGCTCGCCTCGCCTACGACAGCGAGTGGACACTGACCGAGCAGCCTGACATCGGCGAGCGCGGCATCCTCACCTTGCCGCCCGTGACCATCGTGCATTCGGGGCCATTGAACGGCCTCGGTCGCCACGAGCCACGCATCGAGATCGGCGCGCTGGCGCGCGAGTTGACCGTTCGCCAGATGGAAACCAACGTCGAGCGCCTCGAAGCGCTGCGCCGGGCAACGGAAGGCCTGGCAGCGACCGGGAGGGAGCAGGCTGGTGAATCCGGACAGCCCGCGGCTCCGCCGGCCGGGTCCGTCGCCGTGCAAAGGGCCCCGGATTCCTCTTTGCGAGAGCCGGCAGTTTCCGAAACTGTCGTGCCCAAGCCGCTCATCGTGTTCGACCCGGCCGCCGCCGCCGTCACCATCGGCGGGCGGACCGCTGGCAGCTCTGGTATCACCGTTGCGCCGCTCGCGCCGCCGCCATCCTCGTTTCCCGAGACGTGGCAGGCCGCACCGAGCGCCGTTCCGAAACGGGCGGCCGATTCCGCGCTCGAGAGTTCGCGCATCGCCCCGCCGACGACCGCGCTCATTTCCGATTGGCGCGCCGCTCCCGAGGCGACGCAAACAACCGGTTCGGGCGGCTCGGTGGAGTTGCCGACCGGGACCAGGGCCGCTCCCGAGGCGGTTGATGCGAGCCCACGCGCGGCACGGCGCGAGCCCGAGCCCGTGCGGCGCCAATCCGGCAGCACGCGCCGCACCCGCGCTCCGTCGGATGCCTTCAATTCCGAGAGGTGAGCCATCGCTCGTGACAGCGCCTTCTGGCGCCGTGCGATGAGGTCACGTCACGAGCGGGCATCGGAACGGAAATGACCGCGTCGGGCCGCTCACTGTCGGCTCGCGGCGTCCCCCGCCTCGCCGTTGGCACCGGCCCCCGACCTGTCGACCAGCCAGAGGAGCGCGGCCACCCGGAGCGCCCCCGAAAGACCCGCCGAGCCTTGCCCGGCAACGATCGACTCGCGTTCGCCTGCCTGGAGCCGTTCACCATCCACGCGGGCAGCGAGGGCGTTGAGCGAGAGCCCCTCGTCCTCGGCCATCGCCCGCAGCACCAGCCAGAACGCTTCCTCGAGAGAAACCGATGTCCGGTGTCCGGCGATGGTGAGGGAGCGCTTCGCGGGCCGCGCGAGCTGTCGTGCCGAGCGCCGCGCCGGTCGGCCCACGGAGGCATCAGGGGCACGTCCTGCGCCCTCCCCTGGCGGATCGGACGCCAGTTCGGCGAGCACCCGCGCAAGCGGTGAGCGCTCATTCGCCCGCGGTTCCGCGTCCTTGTCCGCGCTCCCCGCCCGGCTCACGTCGACGACGGCCCGATCATCTTTTCAGGCACGACGATGGCATCGAAATCCTCGGCCGCAATGCCGTCGCGCACCGCTTCCTCGCGCAGCGTCGTGCCGTTCTTGTGCGCGGTCTTGGCGATCCTCGCGGCGCGGTCGTAGCCGTATTTCTCCTTGAGCGGCGTGACCAGCATCAGCGAATTCTCCAGACCCCGCTTGATGTTGTCGAGGCGCGGTTCGATCCCGACGACGCAGTTGTCGGTGAACGAGACGGCGGCATCGGCCAGCAGACGCACCGACTGGAGGAAATTGTAGGCCATCATCGGATTGAAGACGTTGAGTTCGAAATGGCCCTGGCTGCCGGCGAAGGTGATGGCGGCATTGTTGCCGTGAATGTGGGCCGCGACCTGCGTCAACGCCTCCGACTGGGTCGGGTTGACCTTGCCCGGCATGATCGAGGAGCCGGGCTCGTTCTCCGGCAACGCCAGCTCGCCGAGACCGGCGCGGGGGCCGGAGCCGAGGAAGCGGATGTCGTTGGCGATCTTGAAGCAGCTCATCGCGACGGTCGTGATGGCGCCGTGCGTCATGACCATGGCGTCGTGCGCCGCCAGTGCCTCGAATTTGTTCGGGGCGGTTTTGAAATCGAGACCGGTGATTTCGGCGATTCGCTCGGCGACCTTCTCGGCGAAACCGACCGGCGCCGCGAGACCCGTGCCGACGGCGGTGCCGCCCTGGGCCAGCTCCATCAGCTCCGGCATGGTGGACTGGATCCGCAGAATGCCATTCTCGATCTGTTTGGCGTAGCCGGAAAACTCCTGGCCGAGTGTGATCGGGGTCGCGTCCTGGGTGTGTGTTCGGCCGATCTTGATGATGTGCCCCCACGCCTTCGCCTTGGCATCGAGCGCGGCGTGCAGCTTGCGCAGCGCCGGGATGAGCCGGTGGACGATCTCCTCGGCGCAAGCGATGTGCATTGCGGTCGGGAAGGTGTCGTTCGACGACTGGCTCATGTTGACGTGGTCATTGGGGTGGATCGGCTTCTTGGAGCCCATCTCGCCGCCCATCATCTCGATGGCGCGGTTCGAGATCACCTCGTTGGCATTCATGTTCGATTGTGTGCCCGAGCCGGTCTGCCAGACGACGAGGGGGAAGTGGGCGTCGAGCTTGCCCTCGATCACCTCGTCGGCGGCCGCGACGATCACGGCGCCGAGCGCGGGATCGAGCTTGCCGAGCGCCATGTTGGCTTCGGCCGCCGCCTTTTTGACGATACCGAGCGCCCGGATGATCGGGACGGGCTGCTTTTCCCAGCCGATCTTGAAGTTGCCGAGCGAGCGTTGCGCTTGGGCGCCCCAGTAGCGGTTGGCCTCGACCTCGATGGGACCGAACGTATCGGTCTCGGTGCGGGTTGCTGAGGTCATGGCTCACTTGCCTCCTGGTGTGATGGGACGGCACATTGCGGGCCGAAGCGCCCATGGAACTGCGCTTGGCGGCCCGCCGCGCGGATGTGCGGGACTATAGTCGTGACCCCGCCTCTTGGAGAAGTGAGCCGTTCGGATTGCCGCCGCCATGGTTCTGCGAACGCCTTACGTCGGCGTCGGGGCATCGACTTGCCGCCAGAGCCGGTCGACATAGCGCGTGAATCCCAGTCCCTCGAAGAACGCGATCGAGGCTCGATTGAAGGACCATACGTTGGCCGTGATCATCGTGGCTCCGAGGCGGCGGGCATGCCCGGCGAGCGGGGCTGCGAGCGCGCTGGCCATGCCGCGCCGTCGCTTGTTGGCCGCGACCGCGAGGTGATGGACGAGCAGCGCCTTGTATGACCGCGTGAGGGTGGTCTCCGGCAGCTCCATCAGCTCGGCAAAGAGGTAGCCTTCGACCTGATCGCCGTCGAGTGCGACCAGCATAATGACGCCGGGCTTCTGGATGAGGTCGACGATCTCCGCACTCGCAAGGCCGCCCGGCTTGAACAGCCAGCCGCAATTGGCGACGTGCAACGCCTGGACATCCCGGTTGAGCCGCGCGATGGCTGCTGCGTCACCTGCTGCTGCGACCCTCACCTCGTAGCTCGGGACGGCGCTCGCCATCGCGTCACTCGCCTTCGGCGGCTGCCACGAGGCGTTCGAAGGCCGGCACCTGGATTTCCCGGCTCGAACCGATCGAGATGATGCCCTCGCCGTTCAGCTTCGACATCTGCCGGCTGACCGTCTCGATGGTCATGCCGAGGTACTCGGCGATTTCGGCGCGGGTGAGCGGCAGCCGCAGAACGATGCTGTTGGAGTCCGCATCGCCCATCGCCCGCCGCGCGAGCAGCACGAGGAAGCTCGCGACCTTCTCGCGCGCCGTCTTGCGTCCGAGCAAGAGCATCCAGTCGCGCGCCGCATCGAGTTCGTCCAGCGTCATTTCGAGCAGCCGGCTCTCGAGCTGGACGGTCTCTTTCAGTATGCGGTTGAAGGGCTTCTTCTGGAATAGGCAGAGCGTGACCTCCGTGGCCGCGATCGCATCGTAGGCTTGCAGCCGGCGGTGCGCGTTGCCGACGAAGTCGGAGGGAAACAGCAACCCGACCATCTGCGTGCGGCCATCCGCGAGGGTCTTGGTCAACTTGACCACACCGGTCACGATACTGCCGACGAAGTCCGTCTCCTCGCCGGAAGCGACGATTTCCTGGCCGGGCGCATAGGTTTTGTAGCTCTTGATCGGGTTCAGTCGGTTCAGCTCCGCCTCACCGCAATAGGCACAAACCGCGCGCTCGCGGATCGGGCATTCGCCGCACTTGAGGTGTGTACGCTTGGATCCGATCGGCGGCTCGGCCGCCCCGGTGGGTTTATGCTCCATGGCGCTCATTCAACCTCGCATAGCCCGAGAGCGGGGCGCATCGGGTTCGCAACCGCCGTGCCCCGTTTGGGGCGGCTCGACGGTCGAGGCCGGCAGAGGGGTGCTGCGGTCGCGCGTCACGAAGTCGCGATGGATCCTCTCGGCGTACATCCGAGATCGGGTGACGCTCCACAGCCGCACTCCTTGCGCACAATAGCTTTATCGTCTGGGTACGCAAACCCTCTTCTCGCGGTTGTCAGCTGCACCGGTTCTGCACGGCCGGCCACACCAACCACACCGCTAGACCTGCCAAATCCGATCGAGCGCCGCATGATAAATCCGGTCGGCGAGCGTCTCGCCCTCTGGATGCCATGAAACGACGTTCTCGAGCATGATGCCGGCGTTGATCTCCATCACGCGTTCACCGTCGGGGGCCGCGGCGATGTCGACCGAGCAAAAGCGTGCCCCCGCCGCCGCCTGTGCACGGCGCGCGAGATCGATCGTCTCGGCGATTTCGGGGCCCTCGAGGTCGTAGAGCCGCGCTCGCGCTCCCATTCCGAGATTGTGCCGCCATTGGATCGCCACCACCTCGCCAGCCGCCGGGACGGCGCCGAGTTCGCAGGAAATCGCGCTCCAGGCGTCCTCCGACAGCGCGAGTTCGCCCTCCGCGATTCGCCGCTCGATGAGCTGGCGGTTGCTCGCCCGCCCGTCGCCGACGACCACCGGCCTCTCCTTGCCGTAGGCCAGCAGCGGCTCGCCATCGAGCAGCATCACACGCACTTCGCGGCCGAGATCCATGAACGGGCTGACCGCGACCGCCCTGGCTCGCTCGAACAGCTTTGTGACGGCCCGCTCGTAGGTCGCCGGATCACGCGCCAACAGCACTTCGCGGCCACCTGTGCCGTTGTTGTCCTTGACCACGACGTTGCGATCGAAAGCCTCGAAGGCCTCGAGAAGCCCGCGCCAGTTGCCCGGCACGTGGACGAACGGAAAGATTTCGGGATGGACGAACAGCCGGTGCGGAACGTGTGCCACCCCGGATCGAGCGAGGACCTCGGCCGTCGCCGCCTTGTCGTCGCAGAGCTTCAGCACGCTCGAGCTGTTCAACCCGAGATCGTAGCCGAACACCACCTGCCGCCGCCCGCCGCGGCTCAGCGTTGCGATCCAGCCGAGCGAGAAGACCTCGAGTTCGAGGCCATGGCGCTCGCCATAGCGGGCGAGTGAGCGCAGCAGCACGCGATCGTCGTTTTTCATGGAACGGCTCGACATCACCCTCGGGCATGATGCCCGTCGCACGTTCATGCTGGATCGCCGCGCGGCCGGCAAGCGTCGGTCGGATCGCGATTTGCGGGAGGGGATTGCGCACGCTCGCGAGCCCCTGTGGGCCCCATTCGGGCAGGGCGTGCGGCTCTACTTCTTGCGGAAGGCGTCGAGCGAGACGACCGTCGCCGTGGGCTTGTCCTCATCCTCGGCGTCGTCCGGTGCCGCATCGCCCGCGGCATCTGGTGCTGGCAGTCCACCGACCGGCCCCGGTTCGCTGCCACCGCGCAAGGTATCGAGGGCATCGTCGAGGGCCTCGCCGAGCAAATCGTCGGTGTTCTTGCCGTCCCGTCCGCGACCCTTGCCGCGGCCCGTGATCGCACTATTCTGCTCGCTGGCGATCGGCTCGCCCATGCTCGTCGCCACGCGCGGTCCGCGCGGCCCGTCGTCCTGCTGATCGCGCGAGGCCCTGGCTTCGGCGAAGATCTCACCGAGCGTCTTGCCCTCGTCGCCCGCGCCAAGCGCGTCCCCTGCGCCCCGTGCCCCTTGCCTGTTCGAATCGGACCCGACCGGCTCGAACTGGAGCCCGTAGGGCACGCTTGGATCGTAGAACATCTTGATCGCGCGATAGGGAACCACCAATTGCTCGGTGCGCCCGTTGAACGACAGCTTGACCTCGAAGTGTTCCTTCTCGGCCGTGAGGTCCCAGAACTGGTGCTGCAGGACGATCGTCATGTCCTCGGGATAGAGCTGGCGCAGCCGCTTGGAAACCGACACGCCCGGCGCGCCCGTCGAAAACGAGATGTAGAAGTGGTGCTCGCCCGGCAGTCCGTTCACCGCCGCATGCGCAAGCACGCGGCGCACGATTCCGCGCAACGCGTCCTGGGCCAACGCCTCGTAGTCGATCTCGAAGTCGGCCATGGCCCACCCGGCGGCTTCACCACCCGTCCCGTCGGCTCGCTGTCCGGCTCACGGAGCCCGGTGCTCGCCACCACGCCCCCGGTTGGCGCCCGGTGTGCGCGGGAATTGATTGGAGGGCTTCTGTTGCCCGGTGCCCTCCGAACCGCGCCTAAACCCTGCTAGAGGCTTAGGACTTGATTCCCGGTACCGGGACCGCGTTACGCGGCCACAGCCTCCGGAGCATAGTTGTCGTTGGCAACTATTGATTTGGCCCGATGTCGGCGGAACCATGCCGAGCGAAAGATCGTCCTTTACACCCTCGTCGATCCTATTTCGCCCCCATCACCAGCTCACGCCGGGCCTTGTCCGGCTCGCCCGTCTCGTGGGCTGATGGTGGAGGCGCCGGGTACCGCCCCCGGGTCCGAATGGCTTATTACGACGGCAGTTTATCGCCATAGCCGGATGCTTCCGGCGATGAACAATATAGCGCATCACTCGTGAAATCCAAGGGCTTGGCGAAGCCTAGTTGCAGTTTCGTCACGATCTGCCGTTCGCCGTGACGGACCGGTCACGGCGATGACCCGGCTCGGTGGTGAAGGGCGCGCCTGCCTGGTTGGCGCGCCCGCGAAATTCGTGCCCCGGCGGCATGGAATCGCCTAAGCTCGGCGCATGCGCCAGTATCTCGATCTCCTCGCCCGGGTTCGCCGCGATGGCGTGCGGACCGACGACCGCACCGGCACCGGGACCCTCAGCGTCTTCGGCCACCAGATGCGCTTCGAGATGTCGGACGGCTTTCCACTCGTCACCACCAAGCGCCTGCATCTGCCGTCCATCGTCCATGAGCTGATCTGGTTCCTCTCGGGCGACACGAACATCGCCTATCTGAACGCGAATGGCGTCACGATCTGGGACGAATGGGCCGACGAGCACGGCGATCTCGGCCCCGTCTATGGCCGCCAGTGGCGAAGCTGGCAGGCTCCGGACGGCCGCGTCATCGACCAGCTCGCCGGCGTCGTTTCGGCCTTGCGGTCAAATCCCTTCTCGCGCCGCCACCTCGTCACGGCCTGGAATCCGTCCGACGTCGACAAGATGGCGCTGCCGCCCTGCCATTGCCTCTTCCAGTTCCACGTCGCGCCGGCCCGTACGCCGGCTGGCCGGCCAGTGCTCTCGCTCCAGCTCTACCAGCGCTCGGCGGACGTCTTTCTCGGCGTGCCCTTCAACATCGCCTCCTACGCCCTGCTCCTGCACATGGTGGCTGAGGTCGCCGACCTCGAACCCGGCACGTTCGTGCACACGCTCGGCGATGCCCATCTCTACCTCAACCATCTCGATCAGGCGGACGAGCAGCTGCGGCGCGAGCCGCTCGCGCTGCCGCGTCTCCGACTCTCGCCGAGCGTCGGCGACCTCTTTGCCTTTCGTTACGAGGACGTGACGATCGAGGATTATCGTGCCCATCCCCACATCAAGGCGCCGGTGGCGGTATGAGCTACGGCACGCCTCCGATCGTGGTGGAACTCGTCGTTGCCGTCGCCGAGAATGGCGTCATCGGCAGGGACGGCAAGCTGCCGTGGCGGATGCCGACCGATCTGAGACGCTTTCGCGCGCTGACCCTCGGCAAACCCGTCGTCATGGGCCGGCGGACCTTCGCGTCGCTGAAGGGCCCGCTCGATCGCCGCTGCAATGTGGTCGTCACGACGGATCGCGGTTTCGCGCCCGCTGGCGTGCTCGTTGCCCATTCCATCGAGGAGGCGCTCGAACGAGCGGCCGGCGCGGCCCACGCCTCCGGCGTCGGGGAGGTCGCCGTGATCGGTGGTGCCAAGATATACGCGGCCGCGCTCGAATTCGTCGATCGGGTCCACCTGACGATCGTGCACGCCGCGCCCGATGGCGATACCAGCATGCCCCCGTTCCCGGCGGAGCATTGGCGCGAGGTCAACCGCGTCCGCCAAGCCGCGGGTCCCGGCGACGACCACGACATGAGCTTCGTCGAATTGGTCCGCCGCTCGCGCCCGCCGGCCTCGTGACGGGTCCGAACGCGCGAATTCGGGCTGTTCTTGCCGCCCACGCACTTTGTCGCGACCGCGTCCCCTTGAACGATCGGCCGGGCAACCAACATGCTCGACAGTGCGTTTACAGCCTCGAGGGGGCTGCTATAACCACGTC
Organism: Hyphomicrobiales bacterium; assembly: GCA_016125495.1. Lineage (NCBI taxonomy): Bacteria > Pseudomonadati > Pseudomonadota > Alphaproteobacteria > Hyphomicrobiales > Hyphomicrobiales bacterium. The sequence goes on from WGLQ01000004.1 coordinate 315,225, forward strand.
GATCTCCGCAACTGCGACCTGCCCACGGGCGAGAGCAGGCAATCGGCCCGAGGGGCGGTGCCTTTCGATGTGACGATGGCCAACAGGCGGTCGCCGTCGCTCGAGCCCGAGCAAAGGAACAAGGACCAGCCCATGGCCTGGAATAATCAGAACGGTGGTGGTGGCCCCTGGGGTCGCGGTGGCGGAGGCCCCTGGGGTCAGGGCCCGCAGGGCGGCGGCCCGCAGCAGCCCGATCTCGAGGAGATCCTCAAACGCAGCCAGGACCGCCTGAAACAGGCGATGCCCGGCGGAGGCATGAGCAAGTCGTTCACCGCGCTGGTCGTCCTCGTTGGTTTGGCTGTCGCGGCATTCTTCGGCTTCACGGTGCGCATCAACCCCGACGAATACGGCGTCGTGCTGCGGTTCGGGGAGCACGTTCGCGATCTTCAGCCGGGCCTGCAGTTCCGTTGGCCTTATCCGATCGAGCAGGTGCTGCAGCCCAAGGTGACGCGCGTCAACCGGGTCGAGATCGGCATTCGCGGTGCGAGTGACACGGGCCGCTTCGCCGGACCGGACCGTGACGTGCCTGAAGAGAGCCTGATGCTCACGGGCGACGAGAACATCGTCGACGTCGACTTCGTGGTCTTCTGGCGCATCAACGACGCCAAGTCCTATCTGTTCAACATCCAGAACCCGATCAATACGGTCAAGGAGATCGCCGAAAGCGCCATGCGTGAGGTCGTCGGGCGCAGCGACATTCAGCCCATCCTGACCCAGGATCGTGCTCGCGCCGAGCTTCAAGTGCGCGAACTCATCCAGCGCACGCTGGACAGCTATGGCGCTGGCATCCAGGTCACCCAGGTGCAGCTGCAGAAGGTCGACCCGCCGATGCAGGTGATCGATGCCTTCCGTGACGTCCAGGCCGCGCGCGCCGACCAGGAGCGTCTGCAGAACGAGGCGCGCTCCTACGCCAACCGTGTCGTGCCCGAGGCGCGCGGTGATGCCGAGCGGATCGTACAGGGCGCGCAGGCCTACAAGGAGCGCGTCGTCGAGGAGGCCAAGGGTCAGGCGGCGCGCTTCGAGAGCGTGCTCCGCGAATACCAGCTCGCCCCCGAGGTGACCCGCCAGCGGCTCTTCCTCGAGACCATGGAACGGGTTCTGGGTGGCACCGAAAAGATCATCATCGACCAGACGGGAGGCTCGGGCGTGGTGCCCTACCTGCCGCTCAACGAGATCAACCGCGGCCAGCCGGCCCAGCGTTCGACGGGGCAGTGATCATGCGGACATTCCTCTTCATCCTGCTCCTCCTGATCGGCGTTGCAGCCGTGGCGGCATCGTTCTCGATCTTCATCGTCGAGCAGACGCAGCAGGCGATCGTGCTGCGCTTCGGCGACCCGCGCAGCGAGATCAAGAAGCCGGGGCTCTACTTCAAGGTGCCGTTCGCCGAGACGGTGGAGTATTTCGATAAGCGCATTCTGGATCTCGACACCCAGCCGCAGGAGGTCATTGCCTCCGATCAGAAGCGGCTCGTCGTCAACTCCTTCGCGCGCTATCGCATCACCAACCCGCTACTCTTCTTCCAGACCGTTCGCGACCAGCGCATCGCCAACTCACGGCTCGGCTCGATCCTCGATTCGTCACTGCGCCGGGTGCTCGGCGCCGCGACCTTCCAGGATGTCGTGCGTGACAAGCGCGAGTCGCTGATGGCTGAAATCGCCAAGCAGTTCAATGCGGAAGCCGACGATTTCGGGGTCGAGATCGTGGACGTCAGGATCAAGCGCGCGGACCTGCCGCAAGCCAACTCCGACGCCATTTTCCGCCGTATGCAGACCGAGCGCGCCCGCGAGGCCGCTGAAATCCGCGCCGGCGGCGAGGAGATCGCCCGGCGCATCCGCGCCAACGCGGACCGCGAGGTGACCGTCATCACCGCTGGTGCAACTCGCGATTCCGAGCGCTTGCGCGGTGAAGGTGAGGGCGAGCGGGCCGGGATCCTCGCGAGTGCCTTCAACAAGGACGAGGACTTTTTCGCCTTCTATCGTTCGATGGAGGCATACGAGAAATCCTTCAGGGCGGGCGACACGCGCCTCGTCATCTCGCCCAACTCCGAGTTCTTCCGCTATTTCGGCACACCGGAGCCGGGCGGCAATGCGGCGAGCAGCCGGGCCGAGACCGCCATTCGCGGCAGCGGCGGCGCGCGTGGCGAGGCGGCCGGCATTGCCACCGGTGGGGCGAACTGACGTTCGACCCGCCAGGCCTTCGGTGCGTGTCGAGGCCGTCACCGTCGGCGCCGGGGAGAGGCTATGACGACCGACGATCTGTTGACCGCCCTCGGCCTCGTTCTGGTGATCGAGGGACTTGTTTGGGCCTTCTTTCCGCACTACGCGGAACGGATGCTGGAGGCCATCGCGGCGACCCCGCCCGAGGTCGTTCGGCTGTCCGCCGTTTTTTCGATCTCGGCGGGCGTTCTCATCGTGTGGTTGATTCGAGGCTAGATGGTTTTACCTGTGCCGCGTGCACGGGATAGAGCGCCCCGGATCCGGTGGCACGTCGGGAGGCGTGGAGATGCTTGCTCGCGGGATGTCTGGCGTCGATGCTGATGGGTGCGTCCGCGGTGGCGTAACGAACAGGGCCGTGCCGCTAGCTCGCCGGACGATGGGCCCCGTTTTCGGGCACGCCTTGGGCTTCTACGCCTCGCGAATGGCGGCCGCCCTAGCGGCCCTCGTTCTGGCGTTGCCGCTCCCCGCGAGCGCCTGCCGCGACAGCCTGGCCGACGTCGTCGAACCGCTGATCGATGCGGTCGTCAACATTTCGACCACGCAGAACCTGCGCGGCCCCTCGGGTATCCCCCTTCCGAGCGTTCCGGACGGCTCCCCGTTCGAGGAGTTCTTCCGCGACTTCTTCCAGAATGCTCCCGACCGTCGCCAGCGCCAGCGCGTCAATTCGCTCGGCTCCGGCTTCGTCATCGATCCTTCCGGCCTGATCGTCACCAACAATCATGTGATCGCCGAGGCCGACGAGATCGAGGTGAATTTCAACGACGGCACAAAGCTGAAGGTGGAGAAGGTTCTGGGCCGCGACCAGAAAACCGATCTGGCTTTGCTGCAGGTGCGCCCCAAGCGCCCGCTCGTTGCCGTCCGGTTCGGCGATTCGACCTCCATGCGCGTGGGCGATTGCGTGATCGCGATCGGCAACCCCTTCGGCCTCGGCGGCACGGTCACCACCGGCATCATCTCGGCCAAGAAACGCGACATCAACAACGGCCCGTACGACGAGTACCTGCAGACCGATGCCGCCATCAACAAGGGCAACTCGGGCGGTCCCCTCTTCAATCTTCAGCGCGAGGTGATCGGGGTCAACACGGCGATCATCTCGCCGACCGGCGGCTCCATCGGCATCGGCTTTGCCAACCCATCCGAGACCGCGAGCCTCGTCGTCGAGCAATTGCGCAAATTCGGTCGCACGCGCCGTGGCTGGATCGGGGTCCGCATCCAGTCCGTCAGTGATGAAATCGCCGAAAGCCTGGGCCTCACGGGCGCCTCTCGCGGCGCATTGATCTCCAGCGTCAACAAGGACGGTCCCGCCGACCGCGCCGGTCTCCAGCCCGGCGACATCATCCTCCAATTCGATGGCCGCGACGTCGAGAGCATGCGGATGCTGCCACGCCTCGTTGCCCGCACCCCCATCGACGTCGATGTCGCGATCGAGGTCCTGCGCAAAGGTAAGATGGAGAAGTTGACCATCCGCGTCGAGCAGCTGGACGAGGAGGGTGCCGTCGAAACCGCGTCTGTGAGCCCCGACGTCGAGCCGGATCAGCCCAAGACGGATCACCGTGTCCTCGGCCTGACATTGCGTGATCTCGACGAGGCGCTTCGCCGTGAGCATGGTCTCGAAGAGAGCGTTGCGGGTGCCGTGATAACGGGAATCGCCGAGGACAGCCCCGCGAGCACCCAGGATCTCAAGGTCGGCGATGTGATCGTCGAGGTGACGCAGGAAAAGGTCGTCTCCGCCGCCGCCGTCGAGGAGCGGGTGGAACAGGTGCGGCGCCTCGGACGACCACGTGTCCTGCTGCTCGTGACCGATTCGACAGGCGACATCAGGTTCGTCGCCGTGCCCCTCGAAAAGTCCGCCGGCTCGTCCGAATAGGCGGCCGATGCCCGGCGATGAGGCTTGCCCGTGTCGGCGGGGCGCATTTGATCGAGCGCAAGGCGGGGTGGCGGCCGGTCTGGTTGAAGACGTCTCCGGACTGAGAGAGGAGACGACCATGAACCACCGACACCGCAAGGTGCTGCACGCGCTTTTCGCCCATCCCGTCAGCGGAAACATCAGCTTCAAGGCCGTCGAATCGGTTCTGGCGGAACTGGGCGCCGAGATCGACAACCGCCATGGCGCGCGCGTCGGCGTGACCCTCGCCGGTCATACGGCCGTTTTCCACCATGCCCAGCACGACCTGCCGATCGAGGAAGTCATCCAGATCCGCAAGTTCCTGGAGCGTTGTGGCGTCGATCCCGCGGATTACCCGGTCTGACCGTCGCTGCGACCGCCCGCCGTCTGCCGGATTCCCTGAAGAAAGAGCACGCACTCGAGATCGCAGTGGTCGATCCTGGCTGCGGCCGCCTCGGCAACCTTGGGTTTCGCCCGGAACGCGATCCCGAGGCCCGCGGCGCCGAGCATGTCGAGGTCGTTGGCACCATCGCCGATGGCGATCGCACTTTCGAGCGCGACGCCGTGCTCGCGCGCCAGGCGCTCGAGCGCGGCTCGCTTCGCGGCGCGCCCGAGGATCGGGCGCATCACCTCGCCGGTCAGTCGGCCCCCCGCGATGCCGAGCCGGTTGGCTTGATACGTGTCGAACCCGAGCCGCTTGGCGATCGGCTCGGCGAAGATTGCAAAACCGCCCGAGACGAGCGCGCACCGGACGCCCGCTTCCCGCATCGTCGCGAGCAAGTGCTCCGCCCCGGGCATCAGCGTCACGCGCTGCTCGAGCACTTCGACCAGTCGTTCCACCTCGAGGCCGGCGAGCAGGCCGACTCGCTCGGTCAGTGCCGCCTCGAAATCGACCTCGCCCCGCATCGCGCGTTCGGTGATCGCCTCGACGGCCTTGCGCTGACCGACGAACTCGGCCAGTTCGTCGAGGCACTCCTGCTGGATGATCGTCGATTCCATGTCCACGACCAGTAGCTGGAAGGGCCGCCCCGCGATCGGCAGGCAGTTGATGTCGATCGCCTCGCCTTGCAGCAGCTGTCGCATCCGCGCGACGATGGCTTGGCCGTCGGCGATCGTGTCGAGTTCGCCCGTGACTTCACAGGCGCGCCCCGGCGATAGTGTTCTCGGTCCGGCGATCCGCGCCGCGCCGAGGCCCTGGCAGGCAAGGTCGGCCGCGCGATCGATGAGCGAGGCGTCAGGGCGCGCGGCGGCGGCGATGATGGCGAATGCGGGCATCGGGTGTCCCGGTTAGAGGTGCCGAGCATGGGCGAGGAGCAGGGCGCGCCATGCGCCATTCTGATCGCAGGTCCAACCGCCTCCGGCAAGTCGGCCATCGCCCTTCGTCTGGCCGAGCGCCTCGGCGCCGTCGTCGTCAATGCCGACAGCATGCAGGTCTATTCCGCGCTCTCCGTGTTGACCGCGCGCCCGTCGCCGGCCGACCTCGCCCGTGCTCCCCACCGCCTCTACGGCCACGTCGCGGGCAACGAAGCCTATTGCGTCGGCCGTTATCTCACGGAGGTGGCCGATGTGATCCGCGAGGCATCGGCGCGTGGCTCGCGGATCATCGTCGTCGGCGGCACCGGTCTTTACTTCAAGGCCTTGACCGAAGGTCTCGCGCCGGTCCCCGAGATCGCGCCGGCCACCCGGGCGCGCTGGCGCGAAATGGCGCTCCGGCACGGCGCGGCCACCCTGCATGCCGAACTCGCCGCCCGTGATCCCGAAATGGCCAGCGCCCTTCGCCCGAACGATACCCAGCGTCTGGTGCGCGCGCTCGAGGTTTACGAGTCGACGGGGCTTTCGCTGAGGCAATGGCAGGCCCAGTCCGCGGCACCGGTTCTGGCGCCGGGATGCTGGCGGGGCTTTGTCCTCTCGCTCGAACGCGGCGCGGTCCGAGCGCGTTGTGATGAGCGCCTCGAGGCGATGCTGACGGCCGGGGCCCTCGACGAGGTGCGCGCCCTGCTCGATCTCGGTTTGCCGGACGATCACCCGCTGCTGCGCGCCGTGGGGGTACCGCAGTTCGCCGCACACCTTGTCGATCGGGAGCCGCTGGATCGCGCGCTGGAGCGCGCCAAGGCGGCGACGCGGCAGTATGCCAAACGGCAGATGACTTGGCTGCGCGGCAATATGATGTCGTGGAGCTGGCATTCAACGCAACAAATGGAAAAAGAAATCGTCCGCCGCTTTGCGAAAGTTGACGATTGATGGTTGACCGGTCGGCGGGCCACCGCTAGTTGTTGCGCCGCAACAGAGACCTTGGACACGGTCCGGACCACATGGCAGGGTGGGGCGCCGTTGGCGCTGCCCGAGGAAGGAGCGGTTGGAAATGACACGACGGATGTCGGGCGCCGAGATCGTCTTGCAGGCCCTGAAGGATCAGGGCGTCGAGCACATCTTCGGCTATCCGGGTGGCGCGGTGCTGCCGATCTACGACGAACTCTGCCAGCAGGACGCCGTCGAGCACATTCTCGTCAGGCACGAGCAGGGTGCTGTGCACGCCGCCGAGGGCTATGCCCGCTCGACCGGCAAGGTCGGCGTCGTGCTCGTCACCTCCGGCCCCGGCGCAACGAACGCGGTAACCGGCCTCACCGACGCGCTCATGGATTCGATCCCCGTCGTCTGCCTGACGGGGCAGGTGCCGACCCACATGATCGGCAACGACGCGTTCCAGGAATGCGACACCGTCGGCATCACGCGGCCCTGCACCAAGCACAATTGGCTGGTCAAGGACGTCAACGACCTCGCCCGTGTGATCCACGAAGCCTTTTATGTCGCCCGCACCGGCCGCCCCGGCCCGGTCGTCGTCGACATCCCCAAGGACATCCAGTTCGCCGAGGGCCCCTACGTCGAGCCCGCCAATATCGAGCACAAGACCTACAAGCCCCGCCTCGATGGTGAGCAGAGTGCCGTCGAGGCCGCCGTCCGCCTCCTGGCCGGGGCCAAGCGCCCGCTCTTTTATTCAGGCGGCGGCGTCATAAACTCCGGTCCCGAGGCCTCGCGCCTGTTGCGCCAGCTCGTGCGCGCGACCGGTTATCCGATCACCTCGACGCTCATGGGGCTCGGCGCCTATCCTGCTTCGGACCGCCAGTGGCTCGGCATGCTCGGCATGCACGGCACCTACGAGGCCAATCTGGCGATGCACGACTGCGATGTGATGGTCTGCGTCGGGGCGCGCTTCGACGATCGTATCACCGGTCGTCTCGATGCCTTCGCGCCCCATTCGCGCAAGATCCACATCGATATCGATCCCTCGAGCATCAACAAGAACGTCCGCGTCGATGTGCCGATCGTCGGCGACGTCGCCCGCGTGCTCGGGCAAATCCTGGCGGGTTGGAAGGCCGCCAAGGCCAAGCCGGATGCCGCCGCCATCAAGGCGTGGTGGAAGACCATCGATGGATGGCGTGCGCGCGATTGCCTCAAGTACCGCGAGAATGCCGACGTCATCATGCCGCAGTACGCGATCCAGCGACTCTACGAGCTGACCCGTGGGCGCGACGTCTACGTGACGACGGAAGTCGGACAGCATCAGATGTGGGCGGCCCAGTTCTTCCACTTCGAGGAGCCGAACCGCTGGATGACCTCGGGCGGCCTCGGCACCATGGGCTATGGTCTGCCGGCCGCCATCGGCGTCCAGGTCGCCCACCGCGACGCCCTCGTGGTCGACATCGCGGGCGATGCCTCGATCCTGATGAATATCCAGGAGCTGTCGACCGCGGTTCAGCACCGCCTGCCGGTCAAGGTTTTCATCCTCAACAACCAGTACATGGGCATGGTCCGCCAGTGGCAGCAATTGCTCCACGGCAACCGGCTCTCGCACAGTTACACCGAAAGCTTGCCCGATTTCGTGAAGCTGGCCGAGGCCTACGGTTGCGTCGGCCTCAGGGTGGAAAAACCGGACGAACTCGACGATGCGATCCGCACGATGATCGAAAGTGACCGTCCGGTCGTCTTCGATTGCCGTGTCGCCAACCTCGCCAATTGTTTCCCGATGATCCCGTCCGGCAAGGCGCACAACGACATGTTGCTCGGCGACGACGCCGACGACGACGAGAAGATCGGCGGCGCGATCGGCAAGGAGGGCAAGGTGCTGGTCTAGGGGGCCGCGCTCTCCACCATCCGGCGGCGCGCTCTCCGCGCTAGGGTATCGACGGCGCACGCCGCCGGGTCGCGCGCCGCTCCTCCGCGATCGTGGGGCGGCGTTGCGGCAGTGGGCGTTCGTTCCGGCGCGCCGCCGCTTCCGCCCTCAGATTTTTTCCGCCACCAGTGCGCCCTCCGCGATGGCGACATGAACCTGGCGTGGGGCGAGACAGTCGCCGATCACGTGCGCCTCGATGCCCATGGTGCGCGCCTCTTCGGCGAACGCGGGCAACGTGACGTTGCCGCGCCAGTCGACGAGGATGTCGGCGTCTTCGATGGCGCCTTCGTGGTCGCTGTAGATGTTGCGCGTCGAGATCCGACGCCCATCGACCGCGGTGACCACCTCGTTGGGACGGAAAACCGCGCCGGCGCCGAGCAGCCGTTTGTAGAGTGGTGTCCGCAGATTGGGGTTGACGAGTTCGCCGATGGCGTTGTCGCTGCTCGCGATCGTGACACGGTTGCCGTCCAGTACGGCATCGACGGCCGACAGTCCGCCCCGCCCGCCGCCCTCGTCCGCGAGCACGATGTGCACGCCGCGCGGGGCGGCATCGATCAGTTCGGCCGGTGTCATGAGCCGGATCGACGAGCGCTCGTGACCGGCCGGCGCCGCCGGTTCGATCGCGACCGAACCCGTTGCGAAGATGATGGCATCCGCACCGAGTTCACCGAGGTCCGCGGGTGCGAGCCGCCGGTTGCGGTGCACCTGGACCTGCAAGCGCGCGAGCTGTCCTTCGTACCACTCGATCGTGCGTCCGAATTCCGCCGTGAGTGGCGCCCGCGCCCACACCCGCAATTGTCCACCGAGCTCGCTGCTGGCCTCGTAGAGGCTGACCCGGTGGCCTCGTTCCGCCGCGCGGCGTGCCGCCTCGAGACCGGCCGGACCACCGCCGACCACCACCACGTGCCGTGCCTTTTCCGTCCGCGCGCCCGGCAATGCCGCCGGGACGGCCTCCCTCCCGACATTGGGATTGTGGAAGCAGCGGATGACTTTGCCCTCCGTTGCGCGCGCGATGCACACGTTCGCGCCGACACAGGGTCTGACGTCCTCGGCCCGACCGCCGGCGATCTTGGCGACGAGGTCGGGATCGGAGATGTGCGCGCGGGTCATGCCGACCATGTCGGCCTCGCCCGAAGCGATCACCGCATTCGCCATACGGGCATCGACGATCCGTCCCGTTGTGAAGACCGGGATGGCCACCACGCGCTTGATGGCGGCCGCGAGGGGAACGAAAAGCCCGTGCGGGGCCGGGGTCGGCGGCCAGTGCTCCATGCGCTGGAGGCGGTCGTAGTTCGTGCCGACGATGATGTTGAGGTAGTCGATCTGGCCGGTCGCAGCGAGCCGCCGCGCGATCTCGGCGAGTTCGTCCGGCCCGAGCCCGCCTGGAACACGCTCGTCTCCCGGCAGGCGCACGCCGACGATGCGCTCGCGGCCGACGGCCTCGCGCGCCACCGCGATCACCCTCGACAGGAACCGCATGCGATTGTCGAGCCCACCACCGTACTCGTCCGTGCGCTTGTTGGAATAGGGCGAAAGAAACGCCGCGCCGAGGTAGCCGAAGGCCGCCAGGATCTCGACGCCGTCGAGCCCGCCGTCCGCGACCCGTCGCGCCGCCACACCGTGCGCCTCGACGATCTCGTCGATATCGGCCAGCGACATCGCGTAGGGCATCTCGCGCGAGAGCTGGGAGGCGACCGCCGACGGCGCCCAGAGCGGGCGCCCCGCGTCGGTGTCGTTGACGGTCGCGGCCGAATGCCCGAGTTGGACGAGGAAGCGCCCGCCTTCGCCATGGATCGCATCGGCGAGGCGCCGGAAGCCCTCCACGATCTCGCCTTTGGTGAGATCGAGCGCCCGCCCGCCACCGACGCTGCCGGTGCGATGGACAGCGCTCGCGCCGGTCACCTGCAGGGCCGCCCCGCCGCGCGCGCGCGCCCGCTGATAGGCGATGTAATCGTCGTTGACGAGCCCATCCTTCTCGAAACCGGGCACGTGCGCCGTGACCAGAACGCGGTTCCGCATGGTCAACGGCCCGACCTGGACCGGCGACAACAGCGCTTCGAAATCCCCCGGCATCATGCTCTCGCTCGATCAGCGTCCCCGCTCGTCCAGCACGTCCCGCAGCGTCTGGGCAACGATTGTGGGCAGATCATTGCGAAGTCCACGCAATTCGCCGCGCACCTGCTGCATCTCCGACTTCAGAGTCGAGACGTCGGACTTCAACGTCGTCACGTCCGACTTCAACGTCGCCACGTCCGACTTCAGCGTCGAAACGTCCGACTTCAGCCCGCCGATGTCCGCCTCCACCCTGCGCAGCCGGCCATTCAGCACGGCGATGTCGTCGCCGTTGCGCCGCGTTTGCTCCAGGATGTGCCTTGTCACGGATTTCTCACCGTCGAATTCGCCTTCGAGGACGGACACCCGCGCCTCGAGGCGGCCGAACTCGTCGCGTGTCACGGTATCGCTCATCGAGGCCCCTTCCCGCCCCGTCGCCTCTGCCCCGAAAGGAACATTGGCAGAACATCGAGGCTGATGCAACCCTCAACTCTTGGCCCCGCTAAAACCACGCGAACGTGTGCGGTCATTCGTTGAAAGCTGGCATGGAGGCGCACACGATGTCGAGCGCGATGTGCTCGTCGCCACGTCCCTCGGACCATCCCGGCATTCACTTCCGGTTCGGGCCGCGCTGCCAGTAGATCGTCGCCACCGTGACGATGGCCGTCAGGACGATCGTGCCGAGGATGTCCGATCGCTGGATGAAGGCGGTCCAGGCGGCGATGCCCTTCATCCAGCCGCCCTGCGCGGTGAGGCCATGGTTGAGCACGATGACCGCCAGCGAGGCGAGCGCCGTCATGATGACGGCCGAGAGCACCTGCACGGTGCGCTTGAAGAGCTTCGGCACGGAGAACGACGTCTGGCCGACGGCGAATTGTGTGCGGTCCGACATGTGAGTCTCCCCCTGCTGAGCTGCGTTCGATTGCGCGGGCGATGGTTGGGCGAATCGGTGGCGAGAAGATGGCGGTGCGGTGCGAGCCTCGACGCGCGGGCCCCGCCGCTCCAAGCGCTCAGGCCGCGGCCCCGACCAGCAGATCGCGCGCGGCATTGACCCGTTTCAGCGCCTCCTCCTTGGCAATCCGGACGTCCGGGTTCTCGTTCATGTGGCGGTCCGGATGGAGCTCGAAGGCGATGCGAAGCCAGGCGCGGCGCAGTTGCGCGGCGGTAAATCCCTTCTGGAGACCGAAGAGTTCCATGGCGGCGGCGGCTAGATTTTCGGCAGTGCGCGGGCGCTCGGGCGACTTCGGGGGCGACTTTTTGCCGACCGAATCGATCAGCCGTTTCAATCGGTGGGCGTAGGCCTCGCCCCGGATCAGCGGGTTCGACATGCCGATCCAGTCGATGTCGATGCTCACTATCGCCGCCGCAAAGAAGAAGAAAAACAACCGCCAGTGGTCGCGCGACGTCAACCGGTGGACCACTTCGGCGAGATCGATGTTCACGATCGCGCCATCGATCCGGGTCGATGCCTTGTGGATCGCGAACATCAATCCAATGAAGAGGAGCGCAATCGCATAGCGCAGGAGGAAGCGCGAAGTGCGACGGAGCAAGCCGTTCAATCGGTACTCCTCGGCTTCGAGGATGCGAACCCGCCGGTGAATGACCTGGAGGGCCTCCAGCTGGCCCGCCGCGAATGCAGCTTCGCCCGTAGCGTAAAGAGTGCGAATGCGTACGGCGAGCCGGGTTCGGTCGGCTTCCTCGAACATCGCCATGCTGGCCGGTACGATATGCGCGAGGATGTAGAACGCGACCCCCGGCTCACGCAGGACCGCCGTGAACGCCACAACGGGCTCGAGGCCGTCGATCAGTCCCACGAAACCTTGCCCAAGGATGAGGATTAGGTAGAGCGTCAGATAGAGGCGCAGATGTTCTGCGGGAAAATAGTTGGCGATCACCATTTGTCCGGCTCCCGGTGAATTCCCCGCCTTATTCCGCCGCCTCCTTGCGCCCGCTCCGCTTCGGTCTGGCCTTGAGCTTGCGCCGCCGCACGAGGAGTTCGGCGAGGAATCGCCCGGTATAGCTCTCGGCGCACTCTGCGATTACCTCCGGCGGGCCCGCCGCCACGATCCGTCCGCCCCCGTCGCCCCCTTCCGGGCCGAGATCGATCACCCAGTCGGCGGTCTTGATGACCTCGAGGTTGTGCTCGATGACGACGACGGTATTTCCCGCCTCGACCAGTTCGTGGAGAACCTCGAGCAGCTTGGCGACGTCGTGGAAGTGCAGCCCCGTCGTCGGCTCGTCGAGGATGTAGAGCGTGCGCCCCGTCGCGCGCCGCGACAGCTCCTTGGCGAGCTTGATGCGCTGCGCCTCGCCGCCCGAGAGCGTCGTTGCCTGCTGGCCGACCTTGATGTAGCCGAGCCCGACGCGTGCCAGCGTCTCGAGCTTGTCGCGGATCGAGGGAACCGCCGCAAAGAATTTCGCCCCCTCCTCGACCGTCATATCGAGCACGTCCGCGATCGACTTCTCGCGGAACCGCACCTCCAGCGTCTCGCGGTTGTAACGGTGCCCCTTGCACTGGTCGCAGGTGACGTAGACGTCGGGAAGGAAATGCATCTCGATCTTGATGACACCGTCCCCCTGGCACGCCTCGCAGCGCCCGCCCTTGACGTTGAAGGAAAAGCGCCCGGGACGATAACCACGTGCCTTTGCCTCCGGCAGACCGGCGAACCAGTCGCGGATCGGCGTGAAGGCGCCGGTGTAGGTCGCCGGGTTCGAGCGCGGCGTGCGCCCGATCGGCGACTGGTCGATGTCGATCACCTTGTCGAGCCACTCGAGCCCCTCGAGGCGGTCGTGCGCGCCCGGATGCTCGCGCCGGCCGGTGAGGCGGCGCGCGACGGCCTTGTAGACGGTGTCGATGAGGAACGTGGATTTGCCGCCGCCCGACACGCCAGTGACACAGGTGAGCAGTCCGAGCGGGATCTCGGCGTCGATGTTCTTGAGATTGTTGGCGCGTGCGCCGAACACCTCGAGATACTTTCCCCTCTCCGGCTTGCGCCGCGCCGCCGGCACCGCGATCTCGCGGGTCCCCGTGAGGTATTGCCCGGTGAGGCTCTCGGCCTCGCGCATGATGTCGTCTGGCGTCCCCGAGGCGATGATGCGCCCGCCATGGATGCCGGCGCCGGGACCGATGTCGACGACGTGGTCGGCATCGAGGATCGCATCCTCGTCGTGCTCGACGACGATCACCGTGTTGCCGAGGTCGCGAAGGTGCTTCAGCGTCTCGAGCAGGCGCGCATTGTCGCGTTGGTGCAGTCCGATCGAGGGCTCGTCGAGCACATAGAGGACGCCCGTCAGACCCGAACCGATCTGCGAGGCGAGGCGGATGCGCTGGCTTTCCCCTCCCGAAAGCGAGCCGGAGCCGCGCGCGAGCGTGAGATAGTCGAGCCCGACGTCGTTGAGGAATCGCAGGCGCTCGCGGATCTCCTTGAGGATGCGCGTCGCGATCTCGTTCTGCTTGACCGAGAGCCGCTCCGGCAGGCGCTCGAACCAGCCGCCGGCTTCGCGGATGCTCATGCGCGCGACCTCGCCGATGTGCAGCCCGTCGATCTTGACCGCGAGCGCCTGGTCCTTGAGACGGTGCCCCTTGCAGCGCTCGCACGGGTGGTCCGACTGGTAGCGGGACAATTCCTCCCTGACCCAGCTCGATTCCGTCTCGCGCCAGCGCCGTTCGATGTTGTTGATGACGCCTTCGAAGGGCTTTGCGGTCTTGTAGCGCCGCACCCCGTCGTCATAGACGATCGAAATGGCCTCCTCGCCCGACCCGAACAGGATGACGTGCTGCACGTTGGCCGGCAGCTCCGACCAGGGCACGCTCGTGCGCACCTTGTAGTGCCGCGCGATGGCCTCGAGCGTCTGGGCATAGTAGGGCGATGTACTCCCCGTCCGCGCCCACGGCAGCACCGCGCCGTCAGCCAGACTGAGGCTCTCGTCCGGCACCACGAGATCCGGCTCGAAGCGCAGTTCCGTGCCGAGCCCGTCGCAGGCCGGGCAGGCACCGAACGGATTGTTGAAGGAAAAGAGGCGCGGCTCCACCTCGTCGATCGAAAAGCCCGAGACCGGACAGGCGAAGTGCTGGGAGAAGATGATCCGCTCGTGCGTCTCGTTCTTGGATTTGTGCGCGCCGCGCGTCGCCTCCGCCGCGAGCGGCTGGTCCGCGTACTCCGCGATGGCAAGGCCGTCGGCGAGTTCGAGTGCGGTCTCGAAGCTGTCGGCGAGCCGCGCCTCGATGCCTTTTTTCACCACGATGCGGTCGACGACGACGTCGATGTCGTGCTTGAGCTTCTTGTCGAGCGCCGGGGCCTCGGCGATTTCATGGAATGTTCCGTCGACCTTGACGCGCTGGAAGCCGCGCTTCATCCACTCCGCCAGTTCCTTGCGGTATTCGCCTTTTCGTCCCTTGACGACCGGCGCCAGCAGGTAGAGCCGCGAGCCCTCCTTCAGCTCCATGACGCGGTCGACCATCTGCGTCACGGTCTGGCTCTCGATCGGGAGCCCCGTCGCCGGTGAGTAAGGCACGCCAACGCGCGCGAACAGGAGCCGCAGATAGTCGTAGATTTCCGTCACGGTGCCGACGGTCGAGCGCGGGTTGCGGCTCGTCGTCTTCTGCTCGATGGAGATCGCCGGCGAGAGCCCCTCGATATGGTCGACATCGGGCTTCTGCATCATCTCGAGGAACTGGCGCGCATAGGCCGAAAGGCTCTCGACGTACCGCCGCTGTCCCTCCGCATAGATCGTATCGAACGCCAGCGACGACTTGCCGGAGCCCGAGAGCCCGGTGAAGACGATGAGCTTTTCGCGCGGGATCTCGAGATCGACGTTCTTGAGATTGTGCTCGCGCGCGCCGCGCACGCTGATGGTCTTGCGATCGGTCATGGCCCGGGCCCGTTGTTGAGGCCCCAGTGCCTAGCCGAATTGGCTCGCGGCGTCCATGCAACCCGAAGGAGGGGCTTGGTAACCGCGAGCGCTCGCACACGAACCGCGCCCCCGCCAGCCCGGTGTCGAGAAAAGGCAAGGGCCCCCGACCTCGAGGTCGGGGGCCCTTGCCGTCCCGGCGCATGATCGACCGGCTCGAGATCAGTCGCTGATGGTGCTCACGACGCTGGAGAGTGGCCGCACCGCAAGGGTATCGGCGCCCCTGAAGCCCTTGCGGATTTCTTCGTCGTAGCTCTCGATCGTCGTCACCGGCGTCTTTGCGGTCAGGTGCACGATCCTGAATCCGCCCTTCTTGAGCTCGGCGAGGAAGCCGGCCATCGCGGCTGCCGTGATCGGCTGGATGTCGTGGAAGAGGAGGATGCCCTTGCCGCGCTTGCGCAGGTTCGCCATGACCCGTTCGATCATCTTCTGCGGCTTGCCGCCACGGAAATCGAAAGAGTCGAGGTCGGTCGAGAACATCGCGATGTTGCGGCTCGCCAGATGCTGCAAGGTCTCGGGCGAATCCTTGAGGAACGGGAAGCGGAAGAACGGCGCCCCCGGCTGGCCGAGCGCGATGGCAACGGCGCTCACCGCCTTCTCGATCTCGGCCTGGGCTTCCGGCAGCGCCTTCTTGCCGAGGTTGGGATGCGACCAAGTGTGGCTGCCGACGGTGTGGCCGGCCGCCGCGACCTGCTTCAGCACCTCCGGATAGCCGACTGCGAGCTTGCCGACCGGAAAGAACGTCGCCAGCACGCATTCCTGCGCCAGCGCCTTGAGAATGGTGACGGTGTGCGTCGGCAGCGGCCCGTCGTCGAACGTCAGCACCACCTCGCCTTCCTCGAGGAAGTCGTAGAACTTGTAATGCTGGAAGCCGAAACCGGGCCCGCCGGTCGTGTCGATCGCGACGGTTCGCGCGACGCCGAGGGCATTGGGATTGTTGCACTCCTTTGCGATCGAACTGTCCGCCATGGCGGCCGCGAACGCGAGCGCAAGGCAGAGTTTCACCACGGGTCCGCGCATTGCCCCTCTCCTCGAAAGTGAATTTTTCCGAATCTTTGGACAACATTGCACATTCGAACACATCCACCAAGGTGGCCGAGGCGAAGCCCGCCGCCAATTGGCGCGACCGTGGCCGGCCCGCAATCCTCGGCCGTGCCTGGCCGAACGGGTGACCCAGCCGGACCGGTCTGCCGTGAGGTCTGCCCGCGCGAGCCGGTTGATGAGTTGCGAAATCGGTGCATCGCCGCTCCCTCACCTCGATCGCCCGAGGCGCCGCGCCCCGACACTTGCTAGGGAGGGCGGAATGGACGCGGCCCCCTCGGCGGCCGCAACGAGGAGGCGAGCAATGCACGATCGCATGGGCGGCGCGTTCGCCCCAGGCCAGGTCTGGCGCTACGAGACCCGCGCCCACGAGCGCGAGTCGCGCATCGAGATCCTCAAGGTCGAGGACGAGGGCGGCACCGCCATCGTTCACATTCGTCTCGTCGACGTCGGCATTCTGAACCCGGGCCTCAGCGGCGGGCGCGCCCCCATCGTCGAACACCTCCCGATCACCGAGGCGGCGCTGCGGGCGAGCGTCACCGAGCGCCTGATGCTGCCGGCGAGCGAGCCGGGAGCCATGGAGGCCTACCACTCCTGGCGCGAAGCCTTCGAGCGTGGCGAGGCCGGCGTCTTCGATCTGACGGTCGCCGAAATCGTTGAATTGTTGGACGAGGGCGTCGCCGCCTTTCTCGCCGGCGAGGATGTCGGCGGCCTTTGAGGCGCAAGAGACGGCCCGTCTCAGGTCGTGCTCGAAGCCAGGATGGGGGCGAGGCGCTCCTGTGTCGTCGCCATCTCCTCGTAGAGCCACTCGACGAACGCCTCGGCAGGTGGGCTGAGTGGCCGCTCTGGCGCCCGCACGATCCAGTAGGCATCTTCCCGGACGGTGAGCGCGAACGGCTTGACGAGCCAGCCTTCGAGGAGCCCTTCGGCCGCAACCACGTTGTCCGCGAGTGCGAAACCCTGGCCGGTCGCGGCCGCCTCGAGCGCGAGGAACCGCCGGAACATCGGTCCCTGCGTGGCATCGACGTTGCGGGCGCCGGCGGCCTCCAGCCACTCCGCCCACCACTGTTTGCTTTCGTCGTGCAGCAGCACCGAGCGCGTCAGCTCGCGCGGCGATTTGATGCCGGTGCGCTCGAGGTGGCGCTTGGAGCAGACGGGGAAGATGATGAGGTCGATGAGCTTCTCGACCTCGACGTCTTCCCACGGCCCTTTGCCGTAGCGGATCGCCAGATCGGCGTCCTCGGCCCGGAACGAGATGAGGTCGTCGCTCGGATCGATGTCGAGCGCGACGTCGGGATGGCGCTCGGCAAAGCGCCCCATGCGCGGGATCAGCCACCACGAGGCAAAGGCATCCTCGACGCTGACCCGAAGCACCGGCCGCTCCGCCGCCGCCTGGATCGCCTGGGTAGCGCGCACCAGCCCGTCGAACAGCGGCGTCAGCGCCGCGCCGTAAGCTTCGCCCTTCTCGGTCAGGCGCACACCCCGCCCCGTGCGGCGGAACAACTCGACGTCCAGCCACGCCTCGAGATCGCGGATGTGGCGGCTGACGGCGGCATGTGTCACTGCCAGCTCCTCGGCCGCCGCCGAGAAACTCTCGTGGCGCGCCGCGGCCTCGAAGGCGCGCAGGGCATTCAGCGATGGCAGGCGTCTGGCCATGGGTCCGATGTGTAAGTTTTTGTTACATGAAGGGTAAGAACTTGCCGTTTGTCTGGCAAGGGCGGATCGCTCATATATGCTGCAACGCAACAAGATCATGAGCAAACCAATGGAAACCCTCATCAAGACCTACGCCGGTCTCATGGACGTGGCGATTTACGGCGCGCGTGCTGGCGCCGCGCACGAGCACGAAATGGTTGCCCGCTCCGACGAGCGTGATCAGCCGTCGAGGCATCTGCGCCGCGACGACCGCACCAGCCGCTTCGCGCGTATCGTGCGCCTGCCTGGCAAGTCCAGCTGAGCGACGGCTGATAGACGCCGCTGGGCGTCATCGCCACTGGCAATGCCATGCCCCGGCCCCGTGCCGGGGCATTTGCGTTGAAGAGGGGCAATGCGGCCAGACCTCACAGTCTCAGATCGCCCGCCTGGCCCGCCTCACGCGCCAACGGTCCATCGGGCCGTGGTGCCACCTTCGGCCGCCGGGGCAACCCGCCGCGCTTGCCGACGAGCTGCAGCTGCTCGGGATGCGTTACCCGGACCAGCGGGCCGTTCCAGCTCTCTATCCAACCGCGCACCTCCAGCATCCGCCCGCCGAGTCCCTCGAGATCCACCTCGAGCCGCTCGAAGAGGCGGTGCGCGCCGCCCTCGATGACGGCCGTGAAATCGCTCCGCCAGTCGCTGCCGAAGTTGATGAAGGTGCGCTTGCCGACGCGTTTGACGGACGTGACCTCGCCCGAGACGATTTGGAAGGAATGGCGGAAGCGCTCGATCTCGCTGGGTTTGAGCGCCGAGCGCGGCTGATAGGCGGCGTTCTGCCAGAGCCCGAGGCCCGCCGCCCGCGCCTTCGCCTCGGCCGCCAGAAGCCAGCGCGCGCAATTTCTGGTGCCGGGAAAGGAAACCGCCCGGGCATGGCCGCCCTCGAGAAGCCGCTCTCCGACCGAGCCGGCGTCCTCGCCATCGCCCTCGATCTCGAGGTGGGCGAGCGTGCGCCCGTAGCGATCCCGGCGCGTGCCCTCGAACCGGAGCTGCACCGTCCGCCCGGCGACCAGTTCGACGAGACGGGTGTGCGCCGCCTTGCCCGGTGGCCAGTCGAGATCCCCGGCCGCGGACGCCGGCGCCGCCGGAGCGAGCACCCCGATGAGCCGCACTGTCGAGCCGTCGTCGAGGCGCACCGTCTCGCCGTCCGGCACATCGACCACCGCGCGGCGCGGTCCGCGCACGAGCTTGCAGGGAGCGGTCGCGGCCGATCGTGACGGACGGGTGCCCGCCTCGGCGCCGCGTTCGGTGCGCGCCCCTGCCTCGGCGCCGAGCGATCCGCCACCGAAAAGACCGGCGAGCGCCAGTCCACCGAGCATCACGGCTGCTTTCAAACGCCAACGCCCGGTCAACGCACCGGCCCCCACGACCTTCGCGGCCCGATGGCCGCGATCACGAAGGCAACCTTAAGCGCTGAACGGGCGTCTGAGAAGCCACGGTTTGGCCGCGCGAAAAGCTAGTTCAGCAATTCGACGTCGTTGTTTCCGGCATAGCCCTGGATGAAGTCGAGCGCCGAGGTGCAGACGTCCTCGAGACCGGCTTCTCCGTCCTGCTCCAGTTCCTCGAGGCCTTCCTCCAGGACCTGGATGCAGCTGTCGCTGCTGTTGGCGAGGGACTGCGCCGTGCTGGTGAGGTTGCCATCGCACTGGTCGCGATAGGTCTTGAGGGCGTGCGAAATGTTCTGATCCTCGCAGGTGCTGGCGAGCGCCGGCGCCGAGAATGCCATGACGAGGGCGAGGGAGATCAGTGAGCGCTTCATCGTGTTGTCCTACTCGATTGAACTGGCGAGAGCCGTGTAAAGCTGACGATGACCTTGCCGAAGGGGAATTAAAACTCGATTAATGTTTCAGCGCCTTCAGGGGTCTTTGTGCTGATCGGTGAATGATTTATGATCGTCGATCGGGCAAATTGGCGACAAGAGTTCGTAAATTGAATTTGGTCATTCTGGCGTCCGGTGGAATTCGATTGGATTTCGTTTTCGATTCAACTATGCGCAGCCGACGTTCATGATTCGTTATTTTTGAATGCGGGATTGCCATCTTGAGCGGCCTTTCCCCCCAGGAATCGTTAAACTTGCGACGATCTGGTAAGGCGCTCCGCAACATCTGAGTGCGATCGTGGCAGCACAAAGAAACGAACGGCCGGGTGTGGGCCCGTCCGTCGCGTGGGGTTGGTGTCATGCAAGCTAAGAGTAACGGATTCGATCGTCTGCGCGCTTTCGCGGGCGACAAAAAAGGCAACGTGGCGATGATCTTCGCCGCGTCGATCGTCCCGATCGTCGTCGCCGTCGGTGCGTCGGTCGACTACGGCAATGCCCTGCAGACGCGTACGCGCATGCAGGCCGCTCTCGACGCCGCGGTCATCGCCGGCGCCAAGAACTTTTCGGCCACCGGCAGCACCAGCGCTGCCGAGGCGGCCGCGCGCAACCATTATGCCAAGGCTTCGAGCGGCAGTCCTGCCGGCACCGTCGACAGCTTCGTGATCAGCGAGGACGGCTACGTCACGATGTCGGCCTCGTCCTCCGTCGACACGACCTTCCTCGGTCTCGCCGGCATCAACGAGATGGACATTTCGGCCGACAGCAAGGCCGCCATGTCGGGCAAGGAACTCGAACTCTCCGTCATGCTCGACGTCACGGGCTCGATGTCGAATGACATGGCGGCGCTCAAGGCCGCCTCCGAGGACCTCCTCGACATCGTGCTGCGCCGCGTCCAGAAGGAGCGCCGCATTGCCATCGTTCCGTTCGCGCACGCGGTCAACGTCGGCGAATACTTCGACGCACTGACGGACTACGACAACGGCGATGAGAACGGCGACGGTTGGATCGATGGCATCCCGAGCAACCGCCGCAACTGGTGCAACCGCAACATCAACAATCAGCACCACTGGAACTGGCAGCAGAAGTGCAATCCCTGGCGCCCGGTCGCGGTAACGGCCTGCGTCACCGAGCGTACGGGCACCGTCTACAAGAAGGACGACGCGCCGGGGCCGAACAAGTACTTCGGCGTTTTCGACCAGACGAAGAACTCGTCATACGGCCAGAACATGTCGGACCAAGCCTGCCGTCCGTCGAACTCGCCGATCATCCCGCTGACGGACGACCGCACCGTGCTCGACGATGCGATCGACAATTTGCAGGCCAACGGCTGGACCTCGGGCCACCTCGGCACGCAGTTCGCATGGTACATGATCTCGCCGAACTTCAACAACGTCTGGCCCGCCGAGAGCCAGGCCGGCGCCTACAACGATCCCAAGCTGCTGAAGGTCGCCATCCTCATGACCGACGGCGAGTACAACACGTGGTATTCGTCGGGCAACGGCAACTCCTGGCAGCAGGCTCGTGACATCTGCGCGGAGATGAAAGCCAAGGGCATCGAGATCTTCACCATCGGCTTCGACATGACTCCCGGCAGCAATTCGACGACCACCCTGCAGCAGTGCGCCTCGAGCCCGGCCCACTACTTCTTCCCCTACGACGGCCAGGCGCTGCGTCAGGTGTTCCGCGACATCGGTGCCAAGATCGCCTTCGCCGCCGACGGCGTGACGCTTTCGGAGTAGTCCGGATCGCAAGCAGAGGGCGGGGCCACGGTCCCGCCCGACCATCATCCGGCTGTTGCGGCCGCCCTCGAAAGAGAGCGGCCCTATGGCCTTTTGGAGAGCGAGCGACGTTTCACTGCTGGCCCGGGGAGGTCTGAACCTCCCCGCTCGGCGGGTGCTGTTCATTGGAATCACGTCGACCATGGGCCAGCGAGTTCCTCGAGGCCCGCTTGTCCCTGACCCACTTGACGGCCGACCAAAGCAGTCGCGCGACAGAGACCACATCGCCGAAGATGCCAAGGGCCTCGAGCAACTCATAGGTCAGTTCCGTTCCAAAACTATGAGCGAGCCCGGCGCCAAGTTCCACGCTGAATCTATCAAGATGAATGCTCAATTCTGGCCAAGCGCCAGAACCGAGAATCGCTGCGCCCTGAAGCGCTAGGTAGCCACCTGCCATCCAATCTGCATATCGCATAACTACCTCATCTTTGACGCGATTGCCGAAATGCGTCGCGCGATCGCTCGACACGCCGCGGAAGCCGCAGCGGAGCCGAAACGATGTTGACGTCGCGCAGCAGCGCCACTCCGCAGGGAGTATTGGCGTTCGAGCGATTGCGCTTCCGCCCGTTGGCGGTCGATGCTTTGGTTGCCTTGCGATCCTAGGCGCACTCGATCCAAGGTGCGCTGCCTCGCAATGAACTTGCGAAGCAATGGACTTCGGTGGGCTGGTCCCTCGGTTCGTCGAAGGCGGCCGGCCACTAATCCGTTTCGGATTCGCTTATGGGCGATCTGTGATCGCGAGCTTTACGTACAACTCTCCTCACACAGGGATGTGACAATTCAACCAATTGATATTGTTGCCGCTAAGATCGCCTTCGCCGCCGATGGCGTGACGCTCTCGGAGTAATCCGGATCGCAAGCAGAGGGCGGGGCCACGGTCCCGCCCTTCGAGACGGCGCCCGCCACCGGCGGGCGTTCGTGCGTCTTTGGACGGCCACACGCTCGATCACATGGCCTCGGCCCGCGCACGCACCCCCTGGCAAACCGGCCGGCGCGACCCCATACTGCGAATCGCGGCAGTGCTGCGGTGCGCGTCAGGGCACACATCACCCGGGGCCTATAAGATCTTCCAGGGAGCTGACCCTGACCGGGGCCGTGGTCCCGGCCACTCGGCGCCCACCTACATTGTAGGGACCCAGGGGATCAAAACGCCCAACGGCTCTCGCGGGCTGCCGCACGATTCCTCAAGCGATCACCTGCCATGGTGCGGCTCCGTTGGCACACCACTCCCGCCCGATCGGGTGCCGACGGATTGCGTCGGGGGCACCCGGAATTCGTCAGTTGCCCGCCATCGCCCGGTCTGCTCTAAGGCGGGCGATGAGCAGCGAGATCACCCTTTCGGAACGACCCTCGGCGCGCCCGGCACCGATCGAATCCGTCGCGGGCGCCGAGGCCAAGGCGCGGCTGCGCGCGATCGTGATGGCGCGGCGCTCGGCGGCCGCGCTGGCGCACGGCGATTCGGCCGGCAACGCATTGCGGCGCGAGGGATTGCGGTTGCTCGAGGCCGCGCCGACCGGCCCGATCAGCGCCTTCTGGCCGAGCCGCAACGAGATCGACGTTGTTCCCTTGATCACGGCCCTCGCGGAAGCTGGCCGCGAGATCTGCCTGCCGGTCATGCAAGGGTCCCGGGAACCGTTGCTGTTCCGCTCCTGGCGGCCCGGTGACCGGCTCGTCGACGGCCCCTTCCGCATCCCGCAACCGGCCGGCGACAGGCCGGTGCTCGAGCCCGCCGTCATGCTGGTACCGCTGGTGGCGTTCGACGCCGAGGGCTACCGCATCGGTTACGGCGGCGGCTACTATGACCGGACCTTGGCGCGGGCGCACGCGCGCGGTGCGGCCGGGCTGGTCACCATTGCCGTCGCCTTCGACGAGCAGGAACTGGTGCGCGTGCCGCGTGAGGCGCACGATCAGCGCCTCGACTGGATTCTGACACCGCGCGGCGCGCGTTTGACGCGGGCTTGACGATGCGCCTGCTCTTTCTCGGCGACATCGTCGGGCGGTCGGGGCGCTCGCTGGTCATCGAGCGCCTGCCCGAATTGCGCCGACGCCACGCCATCGATTTCGCCGTCGTCAACGGCGAGAACGCGGCCGGCGGCTTCGGCATCACCGAGCAGATCTACCACGACCTCCTCGATGCCGGCGCCGATGTCGTCACGACCGGCAATCATGTCTGGGACCAGAAGGAGACGCTGGTCTTCATCGAGCGCAGCGATCGACTTCTTCGTCCCTTGAATTTTCCCGCCGGGACGCCGGGCAAGGGGGCCGGGGTCTACCGCGCGGCCAACGGCGCCGACATCCTCGTCATGAATGCCATGGGTCGGGTCTTCATGGCCGACCTCGATTGTCCGTTCGTGGCCGTCGATACGACGCTCGAGGGGTGTTCGCTGGGGCAGGGTTGCGATGTCGCCATCCTCGATTTCCACACCGAGGCGAGCAGCGAGACCCAGGCCATGGGCTTCCACGTCGATGGCAGGGCGAGCCTCGTCGTCGGAACCCACACCCATGTGCCGACGGCCGACGAGCGGGTCCTGCCGGCCGGGACCGCCTACATCACCGACGTCGGCATGTGCGGCGACTACAACTCCGTGGTCGGCATGGAGCGCGAGGAATCGGTCAATCGCTTCCTGACGAAGATCGCCCGTGAGCGATTCCGCCCCGCGACCGGACCGGCCACGATCGCCGGCGTGATCGTCGACGTCGACGAGGGCAGTGGGCTCGCCAAGGACATTCAACCACTGCGGCTCGGAGGATCCCTCAGATCCGCCGAGCCGCTTGGGGTCGAGTGAGAGAGTGGGTTCTCTCGTGTGGGGAAGAGCTCTTGCTCCTCGAATGCGGGCGCCGTGGGCCGCCGCCCGTTGGACCGCCGTGGGCAGCTAGGCGGTATGGGAGTGATTCTGCGTCGATTTGGTTAATGAATGGTTAACGCGGGGGTAGCACGAGGCCGCCCATGCGCTTCGAACCTTGCTAAGGCTTGCGGCTTGAGGCACGCAAGCGTGTCTCGCGCGTCGATCGGCATCGGGCAAGCTCGCCCCTGACCGGTTCGCCGCGCCCAATCCCGAAGTCAGGTGAGCCGGTCATGTCGAACGTCGTGGTTGTTGGCGCCCAGTGGGGCGACGAGGGCAAGGGCAAGATCGTCGACTGGCTCTCCGAGCGCGCCGACATCGTGGTACGCTTCCAGGGCGGCCACAATGCCGGCCACACGTTGGTCATCGATGGTGTGACCTACAAGCTCTCGCTCTTGCCGTCCGGTGTCGTGCGGTCGGGCAAGCTCGCGGTCATCGGCAACGGCGTCGTGATCGACCCCTGGGCGCTGCGCGACGAGATCGAAAAGCTGCGGGCCATGGGCGTCGCGATCACCGCCGAGAACCTGCGCATCGCCGAGAACGCCACGCTCATCCTGCCGCTGCACCGCGAACTGGACGGCATCCGCGAGGCCGCCGCCGGGGCGGGCAAGATCGGCACCACAGGCCGAGGAATCGGCCCGGCCTACGAGGACAAGGTCGGCCGCCGCGCCATCCGTGTCCAGGATCTGCGCAATCTCGACACCCTCGGCGGCAAGGTGGCGCGCATCCTCACCCATCACAACGCGCTGCGCCGCGGCCTCGGCGTGCCCGAGGTCTCCGCCGACGACCTCTATCGTGAACTCGCCGAGATCCGGCCGAGCATCCTGCCCTTCATGGACACCGTCTGGGCGCTGCTCGACCGTGAGCGCCGGGCCGGAAAACGCATTCTTTTCGAGGGAGCGCAAGGCGCCCTCCTCGACATCGACCACGGCACCTACCCCTATGTGACCTCCTCGAACACCGTCGCCGCCCAGGCCGCGACCGGCTCCGGCCTCG
Organism: Hyphomicrobiales bacterium; assembly: GCA_016125495.1. Taxonomy (NCBI): domain Bacteria; kingdom Pseudomonadati; phylum Pseudomonadota; class Alphaproteobacteria; order Hyphomicrobiales; species Hyphomicrobiales bacterium. The sequence goes on from WGLQ01000004.1 coordinate 340,668, forward strand.
GGCCGGGCTCGCTCGGCTACGTGCTCGGCATCGTCAAGGCCTATACGACGCGCGTCGGCTCCGGCCCCTTTCCGACCGAGCTGACCGACACGATCGGCCAGCGGCTCGGTGAGCGCGGCCGCGAATTCGGCACGGTGACGGGACGCAAGCGGCGCTGCGGCTGGTTCGATGCCGCTCTCGTGCGCCAGACCTGCAAGGTCTCGGGCGTTCGTGGCATCGCCCTCACCAAGCTCGATGTACTGGACGGTTTCGAGAGCCTGCGGATCTGCGTGGGCTACACCCTCGACGGCAAGCCGATCGATCATCTGCCTGCCGGCGAGATGGCGCAAAAGCGCGTCGAACCGGTCTACGAGACGCTCGATGGCTGGTCCGAGAGCACCAGCGGCGCGCGCTCGTGGGCGGACCTGCCGGCCCAGGCGGTGAAATACGTGCGCCGCGTGGAGGAATTGATCGAGGCGCCCGTCGCGCTGCTGTCGACGAGCCCCGAGCGCGACGACACGATCCTCGTCACCGATCCGTTCGCCGACGCCTGATCCCGCCCCGTCCGGCGAAGGCATGGTGGCGCAGAGGGCGCCGCGATGTCGTCATGGGCGGAGAGAAAGACATTCCGGGGCCGGCCTCCCGCTCTCGAGCAGGATCGTGCCATCGACCCATCCGCGCAGCGGCTCGTCGGCGCTCTCACCCTGGGGCGGCTGCACGAGGCACCACGGCGCGGGAAAGACGCCCCTGTCCACCAGGTCGAACGAGTGCCACTTTGCGAGGGAATAATCGCCCCGGCACTCGATGCCGGTGATCTCGGTTTCATCGACCGGCAGGACGCCGACGACCGGAGAATTGGCGTCGGGCTCGGCGTGGAGTTCGACGAGCGCGTCGGGCGCAACGCAAACGAAGCGCAGCGCGAGTCTCGAACCGTCCGCCGCGCGCGGGCTCGGCACCGCGCCGACGGTCTTGGCGATGAGCTGTTCCATGCTGTCGGCCGCGCCGCTCGCGTCGCCCGCCGGCGCGCGTGACCCCTCCGGATGCGGCAGGATCTCGAAGTCGAAGAAGGTGCGCTTGAAGGGCTCGTCGGTGAGTTCGTAGTGCCACCACTCCTTGCGGTAGTTCTTGAAGCCGACGCGTGCCATTTCCGCGACGAGCATCTGGCGGTTCTCGCGCGCCGTTCCCTTGATCGCCGGGTTGCCCGTGTGGCTCAGTTCGTGGAAGCAATCGTAGCCGGTTCCGAAATCGAGGCTGTTGTCGGCAAAGCGCTCCGCCTTCGGCCGATGGCAGGGAACCTGGGCGCCAGGATCGAAATCCGGCTGCGGGCCCGGCGGCAGGGAAACGACGGCGAGGTCGACCGTGCTGCCGCGCGCATGCGCCGAACGCGACGAGATGTAGCCGAGCGAGAACAGCGACCGCTTGTCGATTTCGGGATAGAATTCCCCTTTCGTGATGTCGTCGTCGACGTCCTTGGCCCAGCGCACGAAATGGCGCACGCCCGCCATCGGGCGGTAGCAGTCGTAGACCTTGAGCGAGAGGTTGCGCGCTTGGAGGCGGGCCTGCACCTTGGCGAGCGCCAGCGCTGCCTTTCGTGTCAGGATGCACTCGGGCGCCAAATATCCGTCGACCCGACGGCCGACGAAATTGTGCTCCCCGAAATAGCGCATCTCCTGGATGATCGTGGCATCGATATCGCGCAGGTAGACGAACTCCTTCGGCATGGCCTCCTTGGCGCCCGCGCCGCCGGGCTGCCCGACGCCCGCGAGCAGGAGCGCGAGCATGACGGAGCCGACGAGGCGCCCCATCCGATTGCACGCCGCGTCCGCACCGGCACTTCTTCTTTTCACCATGCTTTTCGTCCTTTGGGCGGGTATCGCCACTGCCCCGCCTACTGCCCGAGGAACTGGGATGAAACCCATCCGCGTGCCCCGCCGTAGCTCACGTAGCACCAGCTCGCGCTGCCGGCCGGCTGCACGCAGCGCTGCACCGCGATTCCCGTTCCGTTGTAGGGAATGGCGCCAATGCGGCCATAGCTTGGCCCCGGGCCGCTACGCATGTTGAGAACGTCGTTCGAGGCGACCCCGACGACCCGATAGGCACCTCCCGAATTCTGGGGCGGGGTGGGCTGGCCACCGCCGCCCGCGACGGTGAGATATTTGCCGTTCGCCCACCCCTCGATGCAGCGGTAGCGCACGTAACACCAGTTCCGCGAATCGCACTGCGTGACCTCGATGCCCGAGCCGTCGTAGGGGATTTCACCCGTGATGCGATAGGTGGTGCGCGGCCCGCGCCGCACGTTGAGGGTGTCGTTGGAGGCGACGCCCGTCACCCGCCAGTTGCCGCGTGGATGTCCGCAATCGGTCGAGAGGGGCGGCTGCGGCGTCGTCGGTGGTCGCTGGAGGTTGGCGAGCCGCTCGCGCTCCTCGCGCTCCCTTCGCTCGCGTTCCTGCTGCTCGCGATAGATGCGCTCCTGGGCGGCCTGATCCTCCGCCGCGCGGGCGTTGGCGAGGCGCTGGCGGTGCGCCCGGGCGAAGGGCGCGCGCGGGCCCTCCGGATGTTGCGAGAGGAACGCGTCCCACCCCTCCATGGTGCCCACCTGTTCGGCGAGCGTGTAGGCTTCCGCCTCGCTGAGGCCGTTAGGCTCGGCCGGTTCGGTTTGCGGCTCGTTGGCCCCTGCCTCGGCGCCGTCGAGCGCGACCGGGGTGATCGGGCCGGGAAGAAATTGCCAATCGACCTCCCGCTGGGCGGTGAACTCGGGGGTCTGGGCCCGGCTCCTGAGACGAAGGGCGGTCCGGTGCACCTGCCGGCGCACGTAGAGCTGCAGCTCCTTGAACTCGACGATGCCGTCGCCGTCGCCGAAGAATTCGGGGCTGTCGGCCTCGCCCTCCGCGCCCTCGAGGAAATGCTGTGTGAAGAGCCCGCGCCGGCTTTCGGCGTCCCAGAACGCGACCTGGTCCGACGCCGCGGCTGCGAGCCGAACCACACCTGCCGTCGCCTCCATGGAAAAGACGAGTGCACCCGCACTGCTCTGGATCAGCGCGCCGCTCGACGATTCCCCGGAGAAACACGCCTCCATCATGAGGAACACGCGATTGTTCGGTCCGAGCAGTTCGCCGATCTCCTCGAGGTTTCGCTCGAGGGTGGCGACACCGAGGCCATAGCGTGCCTCGTTCGGCGAGACGTCGACGGGGATGAGGAAATTTTTCTTCTCGATCGGGTCGGGCGCGCCGTGCCCGAAATAATAGACGAAGATGTCGGCGAGGCGCTTGCCGTCCTGGAGCGGAATGCCGGACTCGACGAGCCGTCGCAGCTCCCCGTTCGAGGAATGCTCATTGCCGAACCAATCGCGCAACTGCGCTGCCCTCGCATCCCTGAGGATGAAGATGTTCTGCTCCTCGTAGCCGAGCTTTTCGAGGAGGAAGGCCTTCATCGCCGCCACGTCGTTGAGGGCGTAGTCGACCGGATGGGTGCGCTGGTAGTTCTGATTGGCGATGAGGACGGCGATACTGTGCTGGTTGCGATAGGGGTCCGCTGCCTGGGCGGACGACCACACCGGCGCCAGCGCGCCGAGCATCGCCGCAAGCAGGAGAACGAGGGCGATCAGGGGCCGCTGTCCGGTTCGGTTTGCGATGGGGTGCGTCATGTCGTGCCTCATCTCACCTCGATGCGTGTCATGGCCTCGACGATGCCCGGCTCGGCGCGCATGCGCGCCAGCAACTCGACGATGACCTCCTCCTCGATCTCCCCGTTCGGTCCTGTTCCGGCCGCCCCGAAGAGGGAAAGCCATTTCCGGTGCAGGTCCTCGTCGATCGGCCTTTCGCTCGCGAAACAGTGGAACAGATCATTGCTGGCGCTCGTGAGGCGCTGCGGCGGAATGCCGAAATCGTCGGGAAAGACCCGTGTCTTGTGCCCGCTGATCTCACCGCTCTCGGGCATGCTCGGGTTGGGCACGAGGATGTAGGCGGATGCATCGTCGGCAAGGTACCAGCAATAGATCGCGAAGCGGGCGTCACGCTCACGCGCCGACGTGAGCTTCACCTTGAGCCGGTCGACCCCCACCCGGAAAAAGGGTTGGTCGAGATGCACCCAGAGTGTCCGGCGATCCATCTTTGCGCGCGCTTCGATGGTCCGCGTGAAGCTTTCGGTGCGCGCGCTGCACGAGAGGCCCGCGACCGCGAGCCGCTGGCGCGCGTGCATGACGACGTTGCCGCGTCGCACCTCGAGCGAGACCCAGAGCCGTGGCGCTTGAGCATCGCCGTCCGAGGCGCCGTTCGCCGCGCTCGGCGCGCCGCGCTCCGCCTCCGTCAGACCCCAGGAGCCGCCGATCACGATCGCGCCCTCGGGCACCTCACTCGAAGGCGTCGCGGCCCGTGCGTCGACCCGCAGTCGCCGTTCGTTCGCCGCGCGATTGATCGCGCCGATGCCCGTGTCGAGTTCCAGGTTGAAGGCTTCGAGCAAGTGGGCGCGCACAAGGTCGTCGCAATCGCCATAGGTGTTCGGGGCCGATCGGAAGGGCAGGAGGACGATGGTCTCGGCGCTCGCGCTTTCGCTGTCGGCGAGCGTTCGCCGCGCGACCGACGCCATCAGCCGGCGCACGTCGATGGTCCCGCTCACCGTCGCCATCTCGACCTCGGTCTGCAGCACCGTCTTGCATGCCGGCGTCGGGCGCATGGCGACCAGGGTGAGGCGCACGCGTCCTTCCGCGACCAGCCGAACCTCCGGCCAGAGCAGGATTTCGCCGGCCGCCCGCGCGCCCGCCTCGATGCGCTCGGCTTCGCGCACCCCCGCCTCGCCCGACGCGACCGTGAGACCGATGAGCTTGGCCGCATCGTGCGACAGCCCCGTGCGCACACCCCGCTCGGCGAGCGCCGCCTCGATGGCCCGTGTCAATGCCGCTTCGTCGTCGCTCGCGAGCGGCGAGCCGGTGGCGCTGACGGGCACGACGCCGATCGAGACGACGCCGTCGCCGAGTTCGCAGTCGCGCCGGATCTGGGAAACGAGGGTATCGCTCGCCGAGGCCGACAGCACGGTTTCGGCTGCCTCCGGTCGCTGGACGCCCGTGCCGAGAGCCAGAAGCCCAGCCGTGAGGGCGGCGAGGACGGTCTGCGGCATCGCTCGTGTGCGCTGCATGACGGGCCGACCTCGATTTGACTATCCACGAACGTTGGAAACTCTATTAGCTGGGCGCTTCAATTCCAACCCTCGGCATGAACCTGCACTGAACACGGTCCTCAAATCGCGGGCTTGCCTCCCGCTCCGCCCGATCGAACGCGGTCCGAGGCAATTGCGCCACGGTAGTCCGCGAGCGCCCCGGCCTCGAGCTCGAGGGCCAAGAGCCTGCTCGGATCGACCGGCCCCGGCATCTCCATCTGTCCGACCGGCACCGGACCGTAGCCGGCCCGCGCATAGTAGGGCGGATCGCCGACCAGCACGATGAGCCGGTGGCCCGCCTCGCGTGCCGCCACCTCGACCGCTCGCATCAACGCGAGGCCATAGCCCTGGTTCTTGCGCTCGGGGGCGACCACGATCGGACCGAGCAGCAGCGCTCCGCCCCGCCCGCCGATCGTGATCGGTGTCATCTTGACGGCCGCGATCAGTTCGTTCCCGGCGCCTCGGATGATCCGGCAGAGCGGCGAGATCGCCGGCATTCCTTCGCGCAGCCGAAAGGCGGTGCGCGCAAAGCGTCCCGGCCCGAACGCGATGTCGTTGAGCCGCTCGATGGCTGGCAGGTCCTGGGGTGTGACGGCCTCGATCTGGAACGGGCCGGGTGGGCAGGTGGGCATGGCGGGCACTCGCGCTCGGGCGTGAGGGGTGCGCCGCCGGGTTCAGGTGGTGCGGCGCACGGCGGCGGACGACGGCATGATGGACATGCCTCGTCGCGACGACCGAAGGCGTCGGCTCAGGTGCCGTGGGTTGTGCGCGTGCCGGAACATGGGCTCCGGTTAGCAGGCTCGCCCGGCGTGGTCCAGCATTTGCTGGCGTCCCCATTTCGTGGCGTCCGCTGGCCGAACGGGCCGCGACCTCATCGGGTTCACCAGTCCGCCGCCGGCGGATCGTCGGCCAACACTTCGGCGAGCCGATTGCGCACCCCCGGAACGGTGCCCTCGGGCAGGCCGTCGCAGGAAAAGAACCCGAGTTCGGCGATTTCGTGGTTCGGCTCCGGAATGCGCGGCTGCTGCCAGTCCCGCACGACGAAGAACGCGATGTGATCGCCGGGAAAACTGCGGAAATTTGCGTGGATGCTGCGCAGCAGCGGCGGGCCGCGCAGCACGACACCCGCCTCTTCCTCCAGTTCCCGCGCGAGCGCGGTGAGAACGGTTTCGCCCTTTTCGACCCCGCCGCCCGGAAAGTGCCAGCCGGGCCGGTATCCGTGGCGCACGAGCAGCACGCGCCCTTCTGCATCGAAGATCGCCGCCTGCGCGCCGAGCGTAAGTGACCGGGTGAACCGCCAATAGGCTTGCAGACTCTTGTTGACGATGCGTCTTGCTGGCATGCCTCGGGCCTTCGGTTCGACCTGGTTGGCGGAACGGCCGCCACCCGATCTGCCGATAGCACGAGCCTGCGGGCCTCGACGACCACGTCCGCGCCCTGGGAGGCGATCATGGTTACGCTCTGCCACTTGAGCGACGTCCACCTCGCTCCCGTGCCTGCGCCCGACCTTGCCGGGTTGCGCTTCAAGCAGGCGCTCGGCATCGCCAACTGGCGCTATCGTCGCCACCGGGTGCACGACCGCGCAACGCTCGACCGCGTCGTCGAGCACGCCCTCGCAAGCCGCCCGGATCATTTCGTCATCACCGGCGACCTCGTCAACTTCTCGCTACCGGCCGAGTTCACCCGGGCGGCCGACTGGCTCGGCGCACTCGCCGACCAGGTCGCCCTCAGCGTCATTCCCGGCAACCACGACGCCATCGTCAGCCGTCCGTGGGGCGAAGGCTTCGAGCGCTGGGCGACCTGGATGGGCGAGGAGGCGCGCGCTGTCCTCGCCGAACGGCCCGCCGGGCCAGCGCCGAGGGAACGCGAGGCTCACCGTCAGAGCGCCTTTCCCTTCACCCGCCGCCTCGGCGATGTCCTGCTGATCGGCCTTTCATCGGCAGTGCCGACGCCGCCCTTCTATGCCGCTGGCAGCCTCGGACAAGAGCAGTGCGGCCGCCTCGATCGCCTGCTCGCCGAAGCCGGCGAGGCCGGCCTCGCGCGAGTCGTGCTGATCCACCACCCGCCGCTGCCGGGGCTCGCGCCACGCCGTTGCGGCTTGTGGGACTCGGACCGGCTGGAGGCCATCCTGGCGACGCGTGGCGCCGAACTGGTGCTGCACGGCCACAACCACCGTTGGATGCGCAATCGGGTCGTCGGCCCCGCTGGCCCCATACCGGTGCTCGGGGCGCCATCGGCCTCGGCGCGCCACGGCTCGCCACTCGGACTTGCCGGTTACCACCTTATCGAAATAGCTGGATCGCGCGGCGGCGGGCGCGGCGCTCGGATCACCGCGACGGCCTATGGGCTGGTCGAGCACGACGGGTCGTTGCGCTCACGAGAGGTGTTGGATTTCGGCTGAGTGGGTCGCGGGTCGTCACCAAGGGCGCGGTTGATCATCCACCGGTCGCTGTGCGTGGCTCTTGTGCGGACCCGCTTGGTCGGGCAATCACGGGGCGCGTCGGCCGGATGATCGAGGCGGATGGACGCATCATGGGGGATCGGTGGACGCGCGCCATCCTGCGGGTCGGAACTCGCGAAGGGGGGAATCGATGTCGATGCTCTCACGGATGGAGATGCGGCCCGAGGCTGTCGCGCAATGGCGCGCGAAGCTGCGCTCGATCGTTTCCGCGACCTGGTTCGAGAACCTGATCATCGGCCTCATCGTGATCAACGCCATCACGTTGGGGCTCGAGACCTCGGCGACCATGGTCGCGCGTTTCGGCACGCTCCTCTCGGTGATCGATACCGCCGTTCTCATTGTCTTCGTCGCCGAACTGGCAGCGCGATGGTTCGCCCACGGGCCCCGGCTGCTGCGTGATCCCTGGACGATCTTCGACACCTTGGTCGTCGCTGTCGCGGTCCTGCCGGCATCCGGCGACCTCTCGGTCCTGCGCGCCCTGCGGATCCTGCGGGCGCTTCGCCTCGTCTCGGCATTTCCACGGATGCGCCGCGTGGTCGAGGGGCTGTTCGCGGCGATCCCGAGCATGTCGACGGTGATCGTGCTGCTGATACTGATCTTCTATGTCTTCGCTGTCATGGCCACGAAGATGTTCGGCAGCGCGTTCGAGGAGCTTTTCGGCACGCTCGGAGCATCCGCCTACACACTCTTCCAGGTGATGACGCTGGAGGGCTGGTCCGACGGTGTCGCGAGGCCGGTCATGGAGCGCTACCCCTGGGCCTGGGCCTTCTTCGTGCCTTTCATCCTGATCACCAGCTTCGCGGTGCTGAACCTCTTCATCGGTATCATCGTCGATGCCATGCAGACCGAGCAGACCGAGGTGCGCGAGGAGGTGCACGAGGCCGAGCGACACACGATCGACGAGATCCATGTGCTAGTTCGAGAGGTCAAGAGCCTGCGGGCGGAGGTTGCCGCGATCAAGGCGGCCGTGGAACGCGAGCGCGCCCCCGGCGACGGCTGAGCAACGTGGAACCAGCGTCGAAGTGTCGACCTGCGCCGATTGGGCGCGAGGCATCGAGGAGCGTTGCATGTGGGGCATGACCCTTCGGCGCTGTGTCGGGAACGTGTGGCACCTCTGGCGCAAGGCACGCGTCTTCGGCGTGGTTCTGTTCGCAGCCGCGTTGCCGGCCCTCGCCGAGACCGGCGCCGATCGCCCCGCCCTGCCCGTGGACCCGATCACGCGTGTCGCATTCGCCTCTTGCTTCGTGCAGTCCGCGCCGGCCCCGATCTGGCAATCGGTGCGCGCCAGGGCCCCCGATCTCCTGGTGATGATGGGCGACAACGTCTACGGCGACACCCGTAGCGGCACCACGCGTGAACTCGAGGACGCCTATCGGGCGGCCGCCGCGCATCCGGATTTCAATCCGGTCCTGACCGGCGTGCCGGTGCTCGCCACCTGGGACGATCACGATTACGGCCGCAACGACGGTGGCGCGGAATACGAACTCCGCCTCGAGACCGAACGTCTGTTCCGCGCGTTCTGGCGGATGCCGGGCCTGCCGCCGGAGGGCGAGGGAATCTATTCCGCGCACATGCTCGGCACCGAGGGCAGCCGCCTCCACGTCATCCTGCTGGACGTGCGTTCGTTCCGCTCTCCCCTGAAGCGAAAGCCCGAAGGCTCCGCAATCGTCGGACGCTATGTCGAGCAGGACGCCCCCGGTCAGGACATGCTCGGCGCCGCCCAGTGGGCCTGGCTCGAGCGCGAACTGGCCCGTCCTGCCGATCTCAAGGTGCTCGTCTCCGGCATCCAGGTGCTGGCTGAGGGGCACGGCTGGGAGCGCTGGGGCAATTTGCCGGATGAACGTCGGCGTCTCCTCGAGCTCGTCGATCGGATGGGAACCGGGCCACTCCTCGTTCTGAGCGGCGACCGCCACAACGGCTCCTTCTACGAGCGTCCCGCAGCCGATGGCCGTCGCCGCATCGTCGAGGTCACCTCGAGCCCGATTTCGCGCCCCTATCCCAACGAGGATGCCGCCGGTCCCGAAAAGCTCGGCACCTCCGTCGAGGTCGAGAACTTCGGTCTCCTCGAGATCGATTGGGCGCGCCGGATCGCCCGCGTTGGGCTCCATCTCGCGGATGGTTCGCCCGCCCGTGAACCGATGGAGATTGGCTTTTGATCGGGTCCGAGCCATCGCTGCGGGGGCTGGCGTGAGCTTGCGCCGTCGGCCGGTCGGCACGCCGCCGGTGTTCAATCTCGCACTCCAGGGCGGCGGCAGTCACGGCGCCTTCACCTGGGGCGTTCTCGACCGCCTCCTCGAAGAAGAGGATTTGCCGATTGGCTGGGTGAGCGGCGCGAGCGCGGGCGCCGTCAATGCGGTCGCACTCGCCGATGGCTTGGCCGCGGGCGGGCGGAACGAGGCCCGCGCGCGGCTCTCGGCACTCTGGCAGGCGATCGTCGCCGCCGGACCGCCCGGTCTTCCCGAGGAACTTGCCCGCACCGCCGCCGGCATCGCTCTGGAGCGCGTCGCCGCCGCCTCGATGCGCCACCTTTCCGGTGCCCTCTCGCCGTACAGCCTCAATCCGATGAACATCAATCCGCTGCGCGGTGTGCTGGAGAGCTGCATCGACTTCGCCCGTCTGCGGCGGGAAAGCCCGGTGGAATTGGTCATCTCCGCGACCGACGTCGCCACCGGTCGCGCCCGCCTCTTCCGACGCTCCGAGATCACGGTCGATGTGGTTTTGGCCTCGACCTGCCTGCCACATCTCTTCCAGGCGGTGGAGATCGACGGCCGCCATTATTGGGACGGTGGCTATTCGGCCAATCCCGACCTCTCGAGTTTGGCGCGCGAGAGCCCGCATGCCGACACGGTGCTGGTGCTGCTCGCCCCCCTCGAGCGGGAGAACCCGCCGCGCACTGCCGAGGAGATCGTCGGCGAGGTCGCCCGCCTCACCTTCAACCGCCCACTCCTCGACGACCTCGATCGCTTGGCCGAGGCGCACCGGCTCGGGCTTTTCGCGAGCTACCTGACCGGGGCCGCGCGCCTGCGCCGCCACCGGCTCCACCTGATCGATGGTGCGGCGCACACAAAAAGCCTTGCCGCGAGCTCGAAGCTGCGCCCGGATCGCACCGTTGTGCGCTCTTTGTTCGTTGCCGGAAGGGACGCTGCCGGGGCTTGGATCGACCAACAGGCGGCCGACCGGTGGAGGGGGAAAGGTGTTGCAATACAACGATTGACGGTTCGTTGATACAATCGTGGCGGAGCCTGGGCGGACATGCCTTGCCTGCATGTCTCACATGCAGAGATCAGGCTGGTGCTGCGATGCAAAAAGAACGATCTCTCTCGGCAGCGGCGACCTGAACACAGGCGCCGGAATCATCCAATTTGCCGATATCGGACAATGGGAGCACCTTCATGAGCATCCTCAGCACGACCAACGGTCGTTACCTCGCCAGCCCCGCCGAGAAGGGCGTTGGCTTCCACATCTTCGACAGCTTCTTTGCCGCCCTCGCCGCTCACCGCACCCGCAGCGAGCTTTCGCGTCTGAGCGATCGCCAGCTCGCCGACATCGGCGTCAATCGCGCGGATCTGCCGGTCAGCGACGAACTCGACCGCGTGCGCGCGCGTATCGAGATGCATTGCGGCACCGGCTTCTGATCGAGCATCCGAAGCATTGCGCCTTTGGCCATCGGGCCATCGACGGCAACCGGCACCCCCGGTTGCCGTTTTTGCGTTTCGGGGTGTCCCGCGCTGACGGTCGGGCGCGCGTGGGGTTCCCGCACCCGTGTTTTCGCGAACAACTGATGCCGGCCGCCGCCTGCAAAGATTGCTGATCGCGCCACAGTCAAGGCTGTTTTCCGCACCGGTTTCTGTGCTAACCGATCCTCATTCGCGCAACCGGCCCTCAATGAGGCTGGGCGTGGATGCAACGGGTCACATCTGGAGGATCAGCCCCCATGAAGACGTTGTTCTCGGCTGCTGCGGCGGCCGTGTTTGGTCTGGCCGCTACGGCGGCGCATGCCGATACCATTACGATTGCCACCGCCGGCCCCATGACCGGTCAGTACGCCAGCTTCGGCGCGCAGATGAAGGCGGGTGCCGAAATGGCCGTCGCCGACATCAACGCCGCTGGTGGTGTGCTCGGCAAGCAGCTCGTCCTGCAGGTCGGTGACGATGCATGCGATCCCAAGCAGGCTGTCGCCGTCGCCAACCAGTTCGCTGGCGCGGGCGTGGCCTTCGTCGCGGGCCACTTCTGCTCCGGCTCGTCGATCCCGGCTTCGAAGGTCTACGAGGAAGAGGGAATCATCCAGATTTCGCCCGCCTCGACGAACCCGAAGTTCACCGATGAGGGTGGCCCGAACGTCTACCGCGTCTGCGGCCGTGACGACCAGCAGGGCCAGGTGGCGGGCGCCTATCTCGCCAGCCAGTATGGCAGCGCCAACGTCGCCATCATCCACGACAAGACCGCTTACGGTAAGGGTCTCGCCGACGAGACCATGGCCGCGATGCGGGCTGCCGGTAAGAACGAGACCCTCTACGAAGCCTATACGGCTGGTGAGAAGGACTATCGCGCGCTGGTCTCCAAGCTTGCCGCCTCGAACATCGACGTCGTCTACGTCGGCGGCTACCACACCGAAGCAGGCCTCATCCTGCGCCAGATGCGCGACCAGGGCATGAAGGCACAGCTCATCTCTGGCGACGCGCTCGTGACGCAGGAGTACTGGGCCATCACCGGCGATGCGGGTGAGGGCACGCTCATGACCTTCTCGCCGGATCCGCGCAAGAACCCCGTCGCCGCTCCCGTCGTCGCCAAGTTCAAGGCTGGTGGCGTCGATCCCGAGGGCTACGTCCTCTACACGTACGGCGCTATCCAGGCATGGGCCCAGGCCGTGAACGCCGCCGGTTCGCTGGACTCCGCTGCCGTGCAGAACGCGCTCAACACCGGCACGTTCAACACGGTGCTCGGCGATCTCTCGTTCGACGACAAGGGCGACGTCAAGCTGCCCGGCTATGTCTGGTATCGCTGGTCGAAGGGCACCTACGACTACGCCAACTGAGGACTTGCGAGGCTGCGTGACCGCGGCCGGAACGACACGACGATCGATCGAGGGGCTCGCCGTCCGGCGGGCCCCTTTTTTTGCCCCCTGCCCGCCAAGGTGCTCCGCCGGGCAAGGCGCACGCCTCACCGGCCCTGCGATTCCTCACAGAACGCCGCCATCAGCGCCTCTTCCAGATCGAGCAGATCACGCGGCAGAGGCTGGCCCGTCGCCCGCAGCTCGTTGAGCTTTTGATGCAGACGCGCATAGATTTCGCGCGCGTCTTCCGGCGGGGTATCCATGTCATTGAGAAGGTTTGCAATTTCGGCTTCCAACTCCTTCAGATCCATGGTCTGAACTCCCGTTTGGTCGGCTTGCTTCGGCCACGTCGCGCGCATTTTTCATGTTATCGCGCAGTCGACTTGGCTAGCCTGCGAGCGGCAAGGTCGCATCGTCGTCCGGCCCACGTGCCACCGTGCGTCGGCAGACCTCGGCGTGCCCGTCGGGCTGTCCATCCGACCTTGTCCGGCGAGCGAGCGCCAGGAAGGTGAGCGTAACATGGAACCACACGTGTTCGCGACCGGTGAGCGCGATCTCTTGAGCGATGTCGAGGGCATCACGGTCGGGCATGCCACGGCGCGGGGCCTGCGCACTGGAACCACGGTGATCCGTCTGGCACGCCCGATGGCCGCCGCGGTCGATGTCAGAGGCGGTGGCCCCGGGACCCGAGAGACCGACGCCCTCGGGCCCGATGGCACCGTCGAACACGTCCACGCCATTGCGCTCTCGGGCGGCTCTGCCTTCGGTCTTGCAGCGGCGAGCGGCGTCCAGGCCCGTCTCCAGGCGGAGGGGATCGGATTCGAGGTCGCCGGCCACCGCGTGCCCATCGTGCCGGCCGCCATCCTGTTCGATCTCGTCGCGGCCGGCGCGCCGCCATTTGCCGTGGACCGCCCGCTGCCGGCCGACGCATTGGCACCGGCAACCTACGAGCGGTTGGGTGGCGAGGCCCTCGCCGCCGCCACGGCCGAATTCGCGCTCGGCAGCGTCGGCGCGGGAACCGGGGCGACGACGGCGCGCGTGCGCGGCGGTCTCGGCAGTGCTTCCATGCGGTTGCCCGATGGGCAGGTCGTCGCCGCCCTTGCCGTTACGAATCCGGTCGGCTGCGTCCTGGTTCCCGCCACCCGTCATTTCTGGGCGGCTCCTTTCGAGCGTGGAGATGAATTCGGGGGGCGCGGCGCGGCGTCCGCCGAGGCCTGCGCGAAGGCCCTCGCCGACCCGCCTCCCTTGAAGGGGGGCGCCATCCGGAACACCACCCTCGTGGTCGTCGCCACGAACGTCCGCCTCGGGAGACGCGAACTGCGGCGCCTCGCTGTGATGGCGCAAACCGGCATGGCTCGGGCGATCGTCCCGGTCCACACGCCACTCGACGGCGATGTCGTTTTCGCGCTCTCCGGTGGCACGCACGAGGCGCCCGCGGACCTCACCCTGCTCGGCCACATCTGCGCCATTGCCGTTGCCCGCGCGATCGCGATCGGCGTCTACCGGGCCGATCCCGAAGGCGCGCCGGCCGGTCACCCCGCCTATCGGCGTCTTGCGGAGGGGTGATGCGACTTGAACGCTTTTCACAGGCGAAGCGAATTGGCAGGATGGCTCGAGGTTTGGAAGCGGGGACGTATCGGATGCAGGTGATGAAGGTGGCGCGGCTCGGCTTGGCGCGGTTCGGATCGATCATCCTGGCTTGCGGGTTGGCACTCTCACTCGCCTGGGTGTCGTCGATGACCCCTGCGGCATGGGCCGGCGACGTCGCCGAGCGGGAGGTGATCGGCTTTTCGAGCGACGGCGGCATGTTCGCCTTCGAGGAGTTCGGCATCCAGGACGGCAGCGGCTGGCCGTACAGTACGATCTACGTCGTCGACACGCGTCGCAACGCCTGGGTCGAGGGCACGCCAATTCGCGTGCGCATCGAGGATGAAAAAGCAGCTCTCGCCACCGCGCGCGCCGAGGCGATGGCCAAGGCAGGCGAGGCCCTTCGCCGGGCCGCCATCCAGCCTGGTCGCAAGGGCACGCTCCTCGCCAGCAATCCCGTGACGGAGGTCAGCTCCGATCCGATGAGCGTGACCGTCGTGCCGCGCGTCATCGTCCCGCCGAGCGATGAACGCATCAACTTCGAGATCCGTGCCTTCGATCTCGCCGACGCGGCGTGCGAGCAGTACACCGGCGTCGTCGGCCTCGCGGCGCGCATGCGCATCGGTGACGGCGAGCCGGTCACCTTGCACCGGGACAAGCGCATTCCCAAGAGCCGCGCCTGCCCGACCGGCTATTCCATCTCGGACGTCATCGCCTACGAGCCGGGGGCCGACCAGATCCTGCTCGTCCTCCTCGTCAACGTCTTTTCGTATGGCTTCGAGGGACCGGATCGGCGCTTCATCGCCATCCCGGCCTGGACCACGACGGGCCGCTGAGGAGAGGCTGCAACGCGCGGTGGTCCGCGGCGCGGCCGCGGCTGTGTGCGCCGGCACGCCACTGCGTTGAAGCTTCGGGCTCAGGGTGTTACGCCAGCGCCCATGCACGCGGTCACCAGCACGAGCGGAGCCATGCCCCGATGATCCCACGCTATTCGCGCCCCGAGATGGTCGCCATCTGGTCGCCAGAGACGAGGTTCCGCATCTGGTTCGAGATCGAGGCACACGCGACCACGCGCATGGCCGAACTCGGCGTGGTGCCGCGCGCTGCCGCCGATGCGGTCTGGGAGCGCGGTGGCAAGGCCACCTTCGACGTCGCACGCATCGACGAGATCGAGCGCGAGACCAAGCACGACGTCATCGCCTTCCTGACGCACCTTGCAGAGATCGTCGGGCCCGAGGCGCGCTTCGTTCATCAGGGCATGACCTCCTCCGATGTCCTCGACACTTGCTTCAACGTGCAGCTCGTGCGCGCGACGGACCTCCTCGTTGCCGGTCTCGATCGCCTGCTCGCGGCCCTCGAGCGTCAGGCTCACACCCACAAGCTGACGGTCACGATCGGACGCAGCCACGGCATTCATGCCGAGCCGGTCACCTTCGGCCTCAAGATGGCGCTCGCGCATGCCGAGTTCCAGCGGGCGAGAGAGCGCCTCCTGGCGGCCCGCAAGGACGTGGCAACCTGCGCCATCTCGGGCGCGGTCGGCACCTTCGCGCACATCGATCCGAGCGTGGAGGAATATGTCGCCGCGCGCATGGGGCTCGTTCCCGAGCCGATCTCGACCCAGGTCATCCCGCGTGACCGCCATGCGATGTATTTCGCTACGCTCGCCGTCGTGGCCTCCTCGATAGAGCGCCTCGCCATAGAGGTTCGGCACCTCCAGCGCACCGAGGTGCTGGAGGCGGAGGAATATTTCGCGCCGGGTCAGAAGGGCTCGTCCGCCATGCCCCACAAGCGCAATCCGGTTCTGACGGAGAATTTGACAGGGCTCGCGCGCATGGTGCGGGCCTATGCCCTGCCCGCCATGGAGAACGTCGCCCTCTGGCACGAGCGCGACATCTCCCATTCGTCCGTCGAGCGGATGATCGGTCCGGACGCGACGGTGACGCTCGACTTCGCCCTGCATCGTCTCGCCGGCGTCATCGAGAAGCTTGTCGTCTATCCCGAGCGCATGCTGGCGAACCTCGACCGCCTCGGCGGCCTCGTGCATTCCCAGCGCATTCTCCTCGCCCTTACCCAGGCCGGTGTCAGCCGTGAGGATGCCTACCGTCTCGTGCAGCGCAACGCCATGAAGGTGTGGGAGGAGGGCAAGGATTTTCTTGCCGAACTGCTCGCCGACGGGGAGGTGCGCGCGGCGCTGGGCGAGGAGGTCATCCGCGCCCAGTTCGACATCGCCCATCACCTGAAGCACGTCGACACGATTTTCCGCCGCGTCTTCGGCTGAAAAGCGCCGGGGGCGACCAGACGATCCGCCCCGTGCGCACCGGTCTCCGCGTCCTGGTCAGCGGCGCAGTTGATAGCCGATCACCGCGCCGATCACCGGCAGCCAGTCGATCGCGAACGGGATCTTGAGCCCCGGAACGAATTTGAGGGCGGCTGCGAGCGCCGCCACCACGAGCGCGGTCGCGAGTGTCGTGCCGGACGGACGGCCGACATCCTTCAGAACCTCGGCGCCGATGATACCGATCAGCCAGACCACGATGGCCGCGATGATGACGAGCGCGCCGAGCCGCAGGTCGCCGCTGACGGGAATGTATTTGATCAGAGCCTGGCTTGCGAACCAGCCACCGGCGATTTGCAGTAGGATCAGTACGAGCCGTCCGAGCATCTTTCATTCCCCCCGATCGTACCCCCCAACGACGATCGATGGGGGTCAGCTTCTTGTCGGCACCGGTCGCAGCAGGAATGCCGGCAGATGATCGCCGGCGGCGTCCGGTTGCTCCTCGCGCGCATTCTGCCTGCGCGGTCTCTCGCTGCCGCGCTCGCGCGGCCCCCGGCGTTCGCTGCCGCGGTTCTCCCGCCGCTCGCCCTGCCGTTCACCTTGCCGTTCAGCCTCGCGGCGGCGCCCGCCGCTGGCCTCGCCGGCCTCCGTCTTGATCGGTGCGCGCGCCTCGGGCCGCGCCTCGTCGCTCGTATCGACCGCTGCGGCGGTGGTTTGCGCTTCGCTTGCGGCCTCTTGCGGCACGCCTCGTGGTTCGCGCTCGCCGCCCCGCTCGCGCCGGCCGTCCCCCGAGCGTCCCGACCTCTCGCGGCCGCGCTCGCGCTCACCCGTGCGCTCCCGTCCCGGTTCACCCCGCCCGCGCCCGCGCTTGCGCGCTTTCGCCTCGCGCTCGGCGTCCTCCGGCAGCCCCTCGCCGATCCAGACGAGATCACCACCGAGGTTCTTTTCGATCTCGCGGAACACCTTTAGGTCGTCGAGTGTCACGAGCGTCGCGGCAAAACCCTCCCGTCCGGCGCGTCCCGTGCGCCCGATCCGGTGGACGTAATCCTCCGCATGCACGGGCACGTCATAGTTGAAGACGTGACTGACTTCCGGAATGTCGAGGCCGCGCGCTGCGACATCGCTCGCCGCCAGCAGCGTGATCTCGCCCTTGCGGAACGCATCGAGCGTCGCCGTGCGCTGGAACTGGTCCATGTCGCCGTGCAGACCACCGGCGTTGAAGCCATGCTTCAACAGGGACTTGAGCAGAACCGCGACGTCGCGCTTGCGGTTGGCGAAGACGATGGCGTTCTTGATCGACTGGCTCGCGATGAGTTCGCGCAAGGCCGCGCGCTTCTCGCGGTCGTCGCTCGAAGCAAAAAGGAAACGCTGCGTGATGGTCGCCGCCGTCGTGCTCTGGCGGGCCACCTCGATGCGCACCGGATCATCGAGGAAGCGCGCGACGAGCCGCTGGATCTCGGCCGGCATGGTGGCGGAGAAAAAGAGTGTCTGGCGACGCGGCGGCAGCAGCGAACAGATCCGCTCGATGTCCGGAATGAAGCCCATGTCGAGCATGCGGTCCGCCTCGTCGATGACGAGTATCTCGACCCCGTTGAGGAGGATTTTGCCGCGCGAGAAATGGTCGAGCATGCGCCCCGGCGTCGCGATCAGCACGTCCGCGCCGCGATCGAGCTTGCGGAACTGCTCATCGAACGAGACGCCGCCGATCAGGAGGGCGACGGTCAGCTTGTGGTCGGCCCCGTAACCTTCGAAATGCTCGGCCACCTGGGCGGCGAGTTCGCGCGTCGGCGCCAGTATGAGCGAGCGTGGCATCCGTGCCCGTGCCCGCCCCCGCTCGAGGCGGGTCAGCATCGGCAGCACGAAGGACGCGGTCTTGCCAGTCCCCGTCTGTGCGATGCCGAGCACGTCCCGCCCCGTCACGGCGACGGGAATGGCCTGCGCCTGGATTGGTGTCGGTGTCGTGTAGCCCGCGGCCTCGACGGCCTTGAGAACCTTGGCGCTGAGGCCCAGTTCGGAAAACGTCATGTAACTCTTTGGCTCGGTTCGGCTGCCGCTCGCGGCGCTGGTTTCGTGGGGCGCTGCAAGGCCCCACCCCTACGAAACACCGTCCCCATGACGGGTTTCCTCGTCTTGCTGCCCGATGGCACGGGTTCCATGCCAAAAGTCGCAGGTCAGGTCCAGGCACTGACCGGCGGCCTGTCGCGCCATCGTCAGCTGCCCGCCTCGCCGTTCGGCCGAGCGGGCGGCCATCGATCCACGAGCCGCCGGCTTTCGCTCGTTGCTCGCCCCGGGGCGTGCGAGCAAGAGCCGGTTCGACCGCAGAAGTCAAGCTTTCGTGCCGCTTGCGCCGGGCCGTCACACTTTGTCAGGATGGCCTGGGGACGCTGGCGCGGGCGGCTCGCGCCGCTCCTGCGCCCGCCACGCGGCGTTTCGACCGGAGGGCCTCGCCATGCTGCCGCTCGTTCTGGTGCCCGGCCGGCTCTGCACGGTCGAACTCTTTCGCCCGCAGATCAGCGCCTTGGAGGCACTCTCCGAAACTACGGGGAAGGTCCACATCGCCGATCACACGCGCCACGATACGATCGAGGCGACGGCCGAGGCGATCCTTGCGGCAGCACCCGAGCGGTTCTCGCTCGCCGGCCTCTCCCTCGGTGGCTTCATCGCCCTCGAGATCATCCGCCGGGCCCCCTCGCGCGTCGCGCGCCTCGCTCTCCTCGATACCAGCGCCCGCGCCGAACGGCCGGATCGCATCGCCGATCGTGCCGCCGATCTCGAGCTCGCCGACCGGGTCGGAATTGCAGGCCTCGTCGAACACTATTGGCCGCACCTCGTCCACCCCGACCGCCACGGCGATACGCGCCTGCGTGCCGTCGTGGCGGAGATGGCGGAGGCAACAGGCATTGCGGCCTTCAAGCGTCAGCAGCGGATGGTGATGCACCGGCCGGAGCAGCGCCCGAATCTTGCGTCCATCGCCTGCCCGACCCTCGTCGTCGTCGGGGATGCCGACGCTTTGACACCGCCGCGCCTGGCCGAGGAGATGGCTGCGGCCATCCCCGGCGCCCGGCTCGCGGTCGTAGCCGGCTGCGGCCACCTTTCGACCCTCGAATGTCCGCGCGAGGTCGGTGCGCTGCTCGGGGACTGGCTTGTCGCCTGAGCCCTTCGCGGACCCGGGCACCGTGGCCCCGCTGAGGTCGAGGCCCCGCTCAGGTCGAGGCGGTGACGAAAACCGTCAGCAGCCCCAATCCGGCTGCCAGCAGCGGCAGCTTCCAGGCATCCTGGCGCCGCTTCAGCCCCGGCAGACCGAGCGGCTTGATGAGCTGAATGATCGCGAGCGCGGCACCAAAGAGCATGAAGAGCTTGAGCATTGCCGGTCGTGCCTCCCTCGCGGGGCGGCCTGGCGACCGCGCCTTGCCTGTTGCATGACGCCAATCGCGCGCGCCTGCAACCTCCTGCGCGCCATGGCTTGCGCCTCCAACCGCCGTCGGCCGGACGCCTACTTCTGCCACCACGTATCGATCTGGTAGCCCCAAAGGGATGTCGTCCGTGGTGCCTCGAGGCGCGCGGCGTGCGCCACCCACTGTTCCTGCAGGTGAAAGAGCGGCAGCACGTAGTTGCCCGAGATGAGTGCCCGGTCCAGCGCCCGCGCCGCACTGACGAACGCCTCACGATCGTGCGCGGCAAGGAGTTGGGCGATCATGGCATCGACCGCAGGGCTCTTGACGCCCGCGAAGTTGAAGGTGGCCTCGCTCGCCGCGCTTTCGCTCGACCAGCGATAGAGCTGCTCGTTGCCGGGTGAGAGCGAGGCGCCCCAGGCGTTCTGGATCATGTCGTAGTAGTAGGTCTTCTTGCGCTGCTGGAAGATCGCCGAGTCGACCTGGCGGATCTGCAACTCGATGCCGAGCGGGCCGAGGCCGCGCGCGAGGGCGAGAAAGAGCCGCTCCTGCTCCTTGGTGACCGCCAGGATCTCGAAGGTGAGCTGGCGCCCGTCGGCTCCCACCAGCTTTCCGCCCTCGATTCGGTAGCCGGCCTCGGCGAGGAGGGCGAGTGCCATCCGCTGGTTGTCCCGGTTGCGTCCGCTGCCGTCGGTCGCCGGAAGATTGTGTCGCCCTTCCAGCACGTCCGCATCGATCTCGCCCACGAACGGCGCCAGCCACGCGCGCTCGCGGGCGTCGGCCGGCCGGCCGTGGGCGCTGAGGTCGGAGCGCTCGAAGTAGCTCTGCGTGCGGGCATAGAGGCCGTGATAGAGGTTCTTGTTGAGCCACTCGAAGTCGAAGAGCAGCGTCAGGGCCTTGCGCACGCGGATATCGTCGAGTGGCTTCCTGCGCGTGTTGAAGACGATGGCGTTCATGCCCGCCGGCAGCCCGATCGGAAAGGCGCGTTTGACGATGCGCCCGTCGTCGAAGGCGGGTCCCGTGTAGGCTTCCGCCCACTGCCCCGGATCGCCTTCGCCGCGCACGTCGATGAGCCCCTTCTTGAAGGCCTCGAGCATCGCGTTGGTGTCCCGGTAGTAGTCGTAGCGGATGCGCTCGAAATTGTGCCGCCCACGCTGGCTGGGCCGATCCTTGGCCCAGTAGTCGGGATCGCGCCGGTAGTCGATGCGGTCGCCGGTTACGATGCCGTCGACGAGGTAGGGGCCGCTGCCGACGGGGATCGTGAGGCTGGTCTGCTCGAACGTCGCGGGATCGGTCGCATGCTTCGGCAGGATCGGCATCAGCCCCATGATGAGCGCCATCTCGCGGTCGCCGTCGGCATCGAACGAGAAGCGCACGCCGCGCTCTCCGACGCGCTCGACCTTCGAGACCTTGCGATAATAGGTGCGGTGATTGTGCCGACCCTTGTCGCGCAACAACGCGTGGCTGAAGATCACGTCCTCGACCGTGACCGGCTCGCCGTCGGAGAACCGCGCCGCAGGATCCATGTGGAAGGTGATGCTGGAGCGGTCGTCCGGCACCTCGACGCTCTCGGCAAGATGGGCATAGAGCGTGAACGGCTCGTCGAGCGCGCGCTCGAGCAGGCTTTCATAGACGTATCCCCGGATCCCGATCGCAGCATCGCCCTTGAGGATGTGCGGGTTGAGACTGTCGAACGAGCCGAGCACCCCGAGTGTGAGCATGCCGCCCTTGGGTGCCTGCGGGTCGACGTAGGAAAAGTGCGTGAAATCGGGGCCGTGGCGCGGGCCGCCATGCATCGCGATGGCGTGCATCCGCTCTCCCGCGAGCGCCCCATCGCCAGCGAACGGTGCGGTGATCGCGAGCAGGGTGGCGACAATCGCTCGCCTGAGGCCGCGAGTGCCGCCGAAGGCCTGCCCACCGGTCCAAGCTCTGGCACCGCGTGCCCTCATGCCATTCTCCAATCGCTGTCGTCGTCGTCCGCGCGAGCGTGCCCGGCAAATGCGTGTGGCACAAGGCGGACGGCGGACGGCGGTCGATTCGGCTGTCCACACCGACGCAGCGCCCGGCCTTGCGGCCTCCGCGAAAGCATGCTTGGTGCCTTTGCTGACGACGTTGGGTTCGGCGTTGCTGGTAGGACACGGTCACCACAACAACCGTGTCGATAAGCCCCAGGCGGCGCGGTTGTGCCGGGGCTGGGCCACGTGAATGCCTCAATTGGGGCGTTTCACGCGGCAGGCCGAGCGGGGCCGGGCGGAGCCAACGCGAACATGATGGCCTCCGCCCCGCGGCAAGGGTGCTGCGGAAGTGGCCGGATGCCGGTGGTTCTAAGGGTCTGAGGACCGAGCGCAGGGGGTCAGGATCATGGAAGTCATGGGCGTGCGGCAGGCCATGCGTGCAGTTGCCATCGCATGTGCGCTGGTGCTGCCGAGTTCGGTGGCGCTCGCGCAGCAGACGCAGCAGCCGGCCGCGAATGCCGCGGCCAATCAGAGCGCGTGGGTCAAGATCTGCGAGAAGGCGCCCACCCAGAACGGCGAGCAGAAGGAAATCTGCATCACCCACCACGAGCGGCTCGACGGCAACTCGGGCCTCGTGATCGTTTCCGCGGCCATCCGCCGGATCGAGGGTGAGGAAAAGGAACGCTTCATGGTCATGGTGCCGCTGGGCATGGCGCTTCCCGCTGGTGTTCGCGTGCAGGTCGACCAGGAGGAGAAGCAACTCGTGCTGCCGTTCACCATCTGCCACGGCGGGGGCTGCACGGCCGAGGTCGAGGCGACGCCCGAGGTCATCGCCCAGCTCAAGAAGGGCAAGCAGATGATCGTCGCGGCGCGCAATGCCGCCGGCACGATCGTTCCCTTGCCCGTCCCGCTGAATGGCTTCACCGCCGCCTATGATGGTGCCCCGGTCGACAGCCAGAAGTACGCGGAGGCGCGGCGTGAGCTGATGCTCAAGATCCGTGAGCGCCAGATCGCTCTCGCCCGTCAGCGCCAGCAGGAGGCTGCCGGTCAGCAGGGTCAGCAGGGCCAGACCGGTCAGACGGGCGGCTCGACGCAGTAGTGCTGGAGACCGTGGCTCGCCGGGGGCCGATGGGTTCCACGGCGCCATTGTGAATTCGTTGATTTCATTCGGGGTGACGCTCCACGAGGGCGCCGCCCCGAATTGCGTATGGGGCCCAGGTCATCCGTCCGGGTCTGCCACCGTCCGGTCCCGACAGCTCGGGCGGTCGCCGCGCCTCGGGGCCATCCGTACCTCAATGCATTTCGACGAGCCGGGGGTGATACGCTCCGTCTTCGTCACGCACGAAGAACTCCGACACCTGGGGATGACGCACCGGCGCACCGGTTTCGTCGGGCAACAGGTTCTGCTCCGAGACGTAGGCGATGTACTCGGTCTCCGCGTTTTCGGCGAGCAGATGGTAGAAGGGCTGGTCCTTCGACGGTCTGATCTCTTCCGGGATCGACTGCCACCATTCCTCGGTGTTCGCGAAGGTGGGGTCGACATCGTAGATGATGCCGCGGAAGGGAAAGAAGCGATGCCGGACCACTTGTCCGATTTGGAACTTGGCCTGTCGTGATGTGGTCATCTGGCGCCATCCGCTCCGCGGGTCGTGATCGCTTTGGATTGAGGAAGTTGCGCGTGGATTTGTCAACGTGCCAGTGCCGGATCGATGCCTCTGGCGCGCCCCCCCTGCACATCGTGCGAGATGGCGGCTGGGCAGTGAGGGCCACGCGCCGATGAGCGCGCGCGAGAGACGCTTCGACGGTGGTTGGCTGATCGCCGCCGCGATGCTCTCGACCTTTTCGACGAGCTTCGGGCAGACCTTCTTCATCTCGTACTTTGGCGCGGAGATCCGGGCGAGCCACGGCCTTGGCCACGGCGAGTTCGGGCTCGTCTACCTCGTTGCGACGGCGACGAGCGCTCTGCTCCTCATGCGCTTCGGCCAGCTTGCCGACACGTTGGCCCCGCGTCTGCTGACCGCCGCCACCATCCTGGGGCTCGCCGTCGCGTGCCTTCTGATGGCGGGCTCGAATTCCCTGATCACCCTGCTGCTCGCGATTCTGGGGCTGCGGTTCTTCGGTCAGGGTATGCTTTCCCACGCCGCGCTGACGGCCGTTGCCAGGTTTTTCTCGGGCTATCGGGGCCGTGCCCTTGCGCTCGTCGTCCTCGGATTCTCGGCTGGCGAGATGGTGCTGCCGCTGGCGGCCGGGGTTGTCATCGAGGCCTACGGTTGGCGGGCCGCCTGGCTTGCGGCCGCCGGTGTGTTGCTGTTCGTCAGCCTTCCAACGGTCGCACTGCTGCTGCGCCCGAAGCGCCTGCCACCGGAGGCCCCAGCTGCGGTCAACGGCGAGCCCGCGGCACCCCGTGGTGCAGGCGAGGTGACGAGCGATCACCGCGTTCTGCGCGGCGCTCCGCCGGACCACCACGGGACGCCATACTGGACGCGGCGTGCCGTCTTGCGCGATTCCGTCTTCCTGCTGCTCATGATGCTCGCGATGGCCCCCTCGTTCATCGTCACCGGCCTTTTCTTCCATCAGGCGCACCTGGCAGACACCAAGGGCTGGCGGATGCTCGAGCTCGCGGCATTCTACCCGGGTTACGCGGCGGTCTCGGTGTGTGCCTCGTTGGTCGCGGGCGTGCTGATCGACCGCTTCGGCAGTCTCGCGCTGCTGCGTGGGTATCTCCTGCCGCTCGGCCTGGCACTGGTTCTTCTCGCCACCAGCGAGAGCCTCGCCGTGGCTGGTCTCGCCTTCGCCTTCCTCGGGATCACGGCGGGGATCGCGGCCCCGGTGCACTCGGCGCTCTGGGCCGAACTCTACGGCATCCGCCACCTCGGGGCGATCAAGGCGACGGTGGCGGCGATCCTCGTGCTCGCGTCCGCGCTCTCGCCCGGCCTGCTCGGGGTGCTGCTGGACCAAGGCATCGCGCTGGAAGCACAGTTCGTGGCAATGGCGACCTACACGATCGCCGCATCGCTCGTCGTGCCCTTCGCGGTCGTTCGGCTGATGCGTCGGAGCGCCGCGTTGGAGGTTGCCGCACCCGCCCCGGCTCAGAGCCCGTAGTCGGCTGCTCTCGCGGGATCGCGTGCCACCACCTGGCGGGCGAGATCGACGATGACCTTGGCCTGCTTCCAGGTGGCGTCGTCCTGCATCTTGCCGTCGATCATGACCGCGCCGGTGCCGTCCGGCATGGCCTCGAGAATGCGGCTGGCAAAGCGCACCTCACCCGGATCGGGGCTGAAGACGCGCTTGGCGATCTCGATCTGGCTCGGATGCAGCGACCAGGCCCCGAGGCAGCCCTGCAGGAAAGCGTTGCGGAATTGTGCCTCGCAGGCGGCGGGGTCCGAGAAGTCGCCGAAAGGCCCGTAGAACGGCTTGAGGCCGTGCGTCAGGCAGGCGTCCACCATGCGCCCGACAGTGTAATGCCACAGGTCCTGTTGCGCGAAGCTGCGCGCCGAATCGCTCGCCCCCGCGTCGCCGAGCACGCCATAGGCCGGATGCCCGCCGCCGACCCGTGTCGTTTTCATGCCCCGTGAGGCCGCGAGATCCGCCGGCCCGAGGCTCATGCCGTGCATGCGCGGGCTGGCCGCCGCGATCGCCTCGACATTGGCGACGCCCTCTGCCGTCTCGAGGATCGCGTGGATCATGATCGGACGGGCGATGGCGTGCCGCGCCTCGAGCTGCGCGAGGAGCTGGTCGAGATAGTGGATGTCCCACGGTCCTTCGACCTTGGGCAGCATGATGACGTCGAGCTTGTGACCAACCGCCGGCACGATCTCGAGGATGTCGTCGAGGGCCCAGGGACTGTTGAGGCAGTTGATGCGGGTCCAGAGCCCGGCCCCGGCAAAATCGGTCGACTCCGCCATCCGGATGAAACCGCGCCGCGCCGCGTCCTTGTCGCCGGCTGCGATCGCGTCCTCCAGGTTGCCGAGCACGACATCGACATTGCGAGCGAGTTCGCCGACCTTGGCGGTGATCTTTTCGATGTGCGGCGGCACGAAGTGGATCATCCGCTCGAGGCGGATGGGCGGCGCCCGGAACGGCTCGGGCGCCCCGATGGCGAGTGGCTTGAAGAAGGCGCGCGGCGTGCGGCTTGCGGTCATGTTGGGGTCTCCTCGGCGGGCATGCCCCGAAGCTGGCCGACCGCGGCCACCGTGCATGCTGCATTGCAGCATAACGGGCCGCCCGGGCGGCGGCAATCGTCTCGCGACCGCCCCCGGGTCGTCCCGCCGGACCGATATCGCGAGTGGTCTCGCCTCACCCGTTGGAGATTGCTGCGGGGCCGCGCCGTTCCGGTTCCAACCCGCTGCACATCGATGCCCATCAGTCTTGGAACAAATGGAAGCGACCTGGAAATCTTCAATCAGTTCAATTTCAAAGCCTCTCTATACGAAGTTTGAAATCGACGCGTATAAGGTCCCGTTCACGATTTCGAGAGCAGTGTCGAGTGGAGTGGTTGATGTTGGGGCGCAGAGTTTTTGATTCTGTCGCGAGGGGGTGGAGCGATCGAAGGGGCAACGTCGCCATGATGGCGGCGGGCGTCATCGTTGCGATCGCGGTCGGCGCCGGAGCGATGATCGACTATGGCCGCAGCTATCAGGTCCGCACAGCTCTTCAGTCGGCTCTCGATGCAGCCATCGTAGCCAGCGCATTGGCCGCCAGCGGCGACCAGGACGAGAGCGAGGCGCATGTGCGCGCAGGGCTCGTCAGCAACTGGAAGAATTCACAAGGAACATCGACGCCGAACCTCGTCGAATACAGCGAGAACGACGGTGTGCTCTTTGCCGCCGCGACGGTCGAAGTGCCGGCGAGCTTTCTCGGCATTGCCGGCATCGACACGGTCCCGGTGCGCGTCGAAACGCGTGTGCAGGTCGGTCTCGGCAAGATGGAAATCGCACTCGTTCTCGACAACACCGGCTCGATGTCCGGCAGCAAGCTGGCCGAACTCGACGATGCCGCGACCGATCTCGTCAACACGCTGATGCGCGGTGGCAACGACGATGCGGTCAAGATCGCAGTCGTCCCCTTCGCCAACTACGTCAACGTCGGCCTGGCGAACCGCAACGCCAGCTGGATCGACGTACCGCCGGACACCGCGAGCACCGAGACCCAGTGCGAGATGAGAGCGCCGGTGACCGGCCAGTCGAACTGCCGCACCGAGACGGCAACCTATGACGACGATGGGCGCACCGTCAGCTATGACTACGAGGTCTGCGACTACACCTACGGCACGCCGGTCGAGGAGTGCTGGCAGGCGACCACGGGTGCCGTTTGGCAAGGCTGCGTCGGCTCGCGCAACCATCCCCTCGACGTGTCGGTCGGCAACATGGGCACGCGCGTACCCGGGCTCCTCGGCCGCTCCTGCCCCAGCGCGATTCTGCCGCTGACCAACGACAAGTCCACCATCACCACGATGTTGGACAGCCTCCAGGCGGTCGGCAACACCTACATCCCGGCGGGCCTCGTCTGGGGCTGGCGCGCGCTCGATTCCGAAGCCCCGTTCACCGAGGCGACCTCCACCGCCGAGGCCACCCAGAACCATGTCAACAAGGTCATCGTGCTGATGACCGACGGCGAGAACACGCGCAGCCCTTCCTACCCCGACCACGACCTGCAGGAGCGCGCGCTCGCCGATCAGCGGACCGCCGAACTCTGCACGAACATCAAGGCCGCCGGCATCAAGATCTACACCGTCACGTTCGACGTTTCCGACAACGGTATCAAGGACCTGATGGAAAGCTGCGCGAGCGGCCCGCCCTACTACTTCGATGCCACCGGTGTTGCGGGTCTGAACGAGGCCTTCAAGGACATCGCCGGCAAGCTCGTGCAACTGCGCATCGCCGGCTGAACCTTTCGGGTGTGGTGGCCGTCGGCCACCGCGCCTGCCGTCGAGCGCGTGCCCGTCTGCCTCAGCTCCAGCGCCGGTTCGACCACATCCACTGCTCCGGGCGCTCGCGCACCCAGGCTTCGAACTGTGCGTGCATGGCGGCGGTGATGGCGCGGATGTCGTCGCCCGGATTGCCCGAACGCGGCACCTTCAGCTCCTTCACCTCGATGCGAAACCGCGATTGGCGTGCGATCCGCACCGCGCGTGCCATCCAGATCCGCGCTCCGACCCGCCGCGCGATCATCGCCGGAACCGGCGTCGATTTGGCCGGATGCCCGAAGAACGGCACCGCGATGCCGCTCTTGTCGTAGAGATCGCAGACGATGCCGAGCCGCCCGCCCTTGCGCACGTAGTCCGTGATCAGCCGCGCCGTTCGCTGGCCCTCGGCGTTCGAGCCGTGCGCCTTTCCCTTGGCCAGCAGGCCGCCGGGATAGAGCTGGCGCCGCTGCTCGCGCACGTAGGCATCGACGTAGGGGTTCTTGATGAGCCGGTAGATCGCCGCCGGCTGGCCGCCGTAGCGCGCGAGCGGCCAGACTGCCAG
This sequence comes from Hyphomicrobiales bacterium, assembly GCA_016125495.1. Taxonomy (NCBI): domain Bacteria; kingdom Pseudomonadati; phylum Pseudomonadota; class Alphaproteobacteria; order Hyphomicrobiales; species Hyphomicrobiales bacterium. The sequence continues at coordinate 368,988 of WGLQ01000004.1, forward strand.
CTCCCAGTTGCCGGTGTGCAGTGTCACGCCGACCGCCGGCCCGAAGCGGCCCTGGTAGCGCGAGAGGAGGTGCGCGTCGGCGAGCTCGATGCGGCCTTCCTGCGCGAGCAGGCGGTCGAGCTGCATGCCCTCGATGCTGACCCGTCCGAGGTTGTCCCAATGCTCGAGCGCGATCGTCCGCCGTTCGCTCTCGCTCTTTTCGGGAAAGGCGAGCGCCAGGTTCTCGAGGGCGCGCTTGTGCCGCGGCGTCAGCGGCGCCAGCAAACGCCAGAGCCTGGCGGAGACCCCGGCGGCGAAGTCGAGCGGCAGCAGGCGGAAAAAGCCGACGACGACGCGCAGGATCACGTATTCGAGCCGGTATTGCAGGTCGAGCAGAGGTGACATCGGTCGGGCGGTCTCGCGAAAGCCGTGCCGGCGAAGGGCGGTGTGGCTTGCGCGCCATGCCCGAGCCCGTCGTCTCCGTCAAGCGCCGCGCCTTCGGCTCCTGGCCGCCCGCCAATCCGGCAGCGCTCGCTAGACACCGCGCCGTCGCGCCACTGTCGTCGGCTCGCGCATCAGCGGTGGCAGTGGTCCCTCCGGCGCCATGCCCGAGCGCATCAGCCGGCGCCGCGCCATCGGAGCGAGCTGCATGGCATGGAGCCCGATGACACGTGCGAGGCCCGCAACGGGCGCGCGCGAGAGGAGGCTGCGGTTGAGCAGATCGACGATTGCCGCCCGGCTGGCGACGTCGAAGCGCCGCCGCCGGTCGTAGGCTTCGATGATACCGGCCTCGCCCGGGTCGGCGGCCACCCGGCACCCCGCCGCATCGGTCAGCACCTCGAGCAGGGCCGCGATGTCGCGATATCCGAGGTTGAGGCCCTGCGCGCCGATCGGCGGCACGACGTGCCCCGCCTCGCCGACCAGGGCGATGCGGCGGGCGCCGTAGCGCGGCACCGTGAGCATCGTCAGTGGGAAGGCATGGCGCCGTGTCGGGGCCTCGATCGACCCGAGCAGGCCGAGGAGCGCCCGTTCGAGCTCGCCCGAGAAGGTCCGGTCGTCGAGCCCGGCGATGCGGCGCGCCTCCTCGGGGCCCTCGACCCAGACGAGGCTGGAGCGCCGCCCGGGGAGCGGAACGGTGGTGAGCGGCCCGTGCGGGCGGTGGAATTCCGTCGAGGTGTCCTCGTGCGCCCGCGAATGCGTGAAAAGCGTGGTGACGGCGACTTGCGGGTAGTCTTGACGGCGCGCCGTGATGCCGGCCGCCGTCCGGCAGCGCGATTGCCGACCGTCCGCCCCGACCACCAGCCGCGCCGAGCAACTCCCGCCGCCCTCGAACAGCACCTCGACCGCCTCGGGTCCCGGCCGCACATCGCCCGCCGCCGCGCCGACGAGCGTCACCCCGGCGTGCTGTTCGAGCCGCTCCCGCAACACGGCAACGAGCGCGGCGTTGGCCACGTTCCAGCCGAAAGTCGCCTCGCCGATCTCTTGGGCGGCAAACAGGAGGTCCGGCCCGGCGAGCAGGCGTCCGGTCGCATCGATCATCCTGAGACGGCGCAGCGGTGCGGCCTCGCCGACCAGGTTCTCCCACACCCCGAGATTGCGCAAAATATTGATCGAGCTGATGAAAAGAGCGGCCGTGCGGGCGTCCCCCGCACTGGGCGGGCGGGCCAGCGCCGGATCGATAACCGCCGTGCGGTAGCCGGCTTCCGCGAGCGCCAGCGCCGCTGTCAGTCCGGCCGGACCGGCCCCGACGACCGCAACGTCGGTGCTCTCGCTTGGCATCGGGGCGACGGTTTGCATGGATCCCTCTCGGAACGGTCTCGCTATGGTCGCCGACTTCGGAGCGATCGGTTCGGCGGGGGCTGAGGCATGCCCCGCGATTCCGCCCGAACGGCCCTCTAGGATCGTGGTGGCACCGGTTGATTCGCCGGGTCAAGAAGCATTCTGTGGTTTTCGAGACACGGGCGACGCCGATGTCGCACAGTCCGGCGTCGGTTTTGTTGTGCATCGAACCGGCCGTGGGCTAACGCTAGGTCCAGGTCAGCGGCCAATCGGTCCGGCGTTCGGGTGATGCGCTGACTGAGCGTCGGCTCTGGCCGTATTGGGGTAGTAAGCGTAGTCCAACGGAGAAGTAATTATGATCGGGGGACTTTTTGGAACGTCTAGCCGGCTCGCCATCGTGGCTGCTGGCCTTTTCGTCGGTGGCGCGGCTCTGAGCCCGGCACAGGCGGCCGACCTCGGCGGCGACTGCTGCGCCGATCTCGAGGAGCGGGTTGCTGAACTCGAGGCGACGACTGTTCGCCACGCGAACCGCAAGATCTCGCTGTCCATCTCTGGCCAGGTCAACCAGGCTCTGCTCTGGTTCGACAACAACGAAGAGGCCGACGTCTACGTCATCGACAACGACGAGTCGTCCACCCGCCTCAACTTCAAGGGCCAGGGCACTGTCCGTCCGGGCCTGACCATCGGCTTCCAGATCGAATTCGATCTCCAGATGGGCAACAACTTCACGTTCGACGCCAACGACGGCGACGACGGTGACCTCTTCCAGTTCCGCCGCGCCGAGTGGTTCATCCGCGACGACGCGCTCGGCACCTTGACGGTCGGCCAGGGCTCCATGGCTTCGGACGGCGCACACGAGACCTCGTTCTCCGAGGGCTGGTATGCGGGCGTCGGCTACGGTCTCGGCATCACCAACAACTACATCTCGCTCTTCGACGACAACTCTGGCCTCTACTTCCAGAGCACCACGTGGGCCACGATCGGCACCGACCACGACGCGTCGCGCCGCAACCGTGTCCGCTACGACTCGCCGACCTTCGCCGGCTTCACGCTGTCGGCATCGTGGGGTGAGGACGACGAGTGGGATACCGCTCTGCGTTATGCCAACGAGTGGAACGGCCTGCGCGTTGCAGCCGCCATCTCGTACCACGAGGACCACGACGACAACACCTGCTTCACGAACACCGTTCCGGAAAACCACACGTCGGTTCCTGGTGCTCTGACGGGCAACGACTCGAACTGCACGTACACCGGGACGTGGGGCGGCTCCATCGCCTTCCTGCACGTTCCGTCGGGCATCCACCTCCAGGGTGGTTACTCCGAGCGTGAGTTCTTCAACACGGACGGCAACGACGCGGTCGTCTCCCTGCGTGAGGCCAACGAGGCCGAGCACTGGTGGATCGCTGCTGGTATCCAGGGCCGTTGGAACTCGCTGGGTGAGTCGGACGTCTCGATCCAGTACATCGAGAACACCAACCAGGGTGTCCTGGGCCTCGATTACACCAACTGGGCGATCAGCTTCACGCAGCACATCGACGCGGTTGGCGCGACGGCCTACATCTCCTACCACCACGAGGAGTTCGACGACAACGCACTCTTCGGCGTGGACGTCGACGGCGAGATCGACCGCGTGCTGGCTGGCATGCGCGTCCGCTTCTGATCGAAGCACCGCACAACCGTTGGACGAGACTCGAAAGGGGCGCTTCGGCGCCCCTTTCTGCTTTTGGAGCGATGGGCGCGGGTTCGAAGCCCCACGCTTTCCGGGCGCGAAGCAGCGTGGATCTGCACGAGTCCCGAATGCACTGCGGCATGGAGCGCAGCGGAACCATGCGCATCAGACCCGGGACCGCCCTCGTTCCGCTCCCCTCCCGCCCGAGACCGGTTCAGCCGCCCACTTCGCCGCGCCGCCTCCGGAGATCGAGCCACATTCGTGCCCGCGCTTTCCATCTGTAGCACTTTGGCTACAGCGCAAGTGATTCGGCGTGTGGGCACTGCCACCCGATTGTCAACCTGTGGATTTTCGTGGCTATCCTGGACGGTCGACCAGCGCAAAAACGCAATGCGTTCCAGAAACTTGGAGCGCCGGTTACGACGGTATTGGGGATGTCGCGCCGCGCGAGGATCACCGGTCCGCAATTGCTGACCGCAGTCTAGCCGGCAGGTCGAAATGGGGATTCGGGGATGTCGATGATCGGCAGCGGATTTCGGGGAACCTCCAGCAGGCTGGCGCTGGTCGCCGGCGGGTGGCTGATTGCGGTCGGGATGTTGAACCCGGCGATGGCGGCCGACCTCGGCGGCGATTGCTGCGCCGACCTCGAGGAGCGCGTGGCGGAGTTGGAGGCGACCGTCGTGCGCCATGCCAACCGCAAGATCTCTCTCGAGATTTCGGGGCAGGTGAACCAGGCCCTCCTCTGGTACGACAACAATGAGGAATCTGACGTCTACGTCATCGACAACGACGAGTCGTCCACGCGCCTCAACTTCTCGGGTGAGGGCACTGTCCGTCCGGGTCTGGCGATCGGTTTCCAGATCGAATTCGACCTCCAGATGGGCAACAACTTCACGCTCAACGCCAACGACGGCGACGATGGTGACCTTCTCCAGTTCCGCAAGTCGGAGTGGTTCATCCGCGACGACGCGCTGGGCACACTGACGGTCGGCCAGGGCTCGTTCGCCGCCGATGGCACCTTCGAGAGTTCGTTCTCGGAAGGCTGGTACTCCGGCGTCGGCTACGGCACGGTCATCACCAACAACTACATCCAGCTCTTCGACAACATCAGCCGCACCTACCTCAGCACGAGCTGGGTGACGATCGGCACGGACCTCGACCCCGAGCGCGGCAACCGCGTGCGCTACGACACGCCGACCTTCGCCGGCTTCACGCTCTCGGCGTCGTGGGGCGAGGACGACTATTGGGACGTCGCGGCCCGCTACGCCGGTGAATGGAACGGCATCGAGGTGATCGCAGGCGCCTCCTACAACGAGAATTCCGACGACCAGCAGTGCTTCGCCAACACGGTCCCCGAAAACCACACTTCGGATCCGGCGAACCTCACGTCGAACGACTCCAATTGCACGACGGTCAACACGTGGGGCGGTTCGATTGCCTTCAAGCACACCTCGTCCGGCTTCCATGTCCAGGGCGGTTACGTCGAGGTCGAATTCGAGAACACGGACGGCGACAACACGGTCGTCAGCGCGCGCGAGGCGACGAACTCGAACTACTGGTGGACCGCGGCTGGCTGGCAGGGCCGCCTCAACGACCTCGGTCAGTCCGACATCACCGTGCAGTATATCGAAGCCTCCGACGTGTTCGTCCTCGGCCTCGAGTATACCGCCTGGAGCATCGGTTTCTCGCAGGCCATCGATGCCGTCGGGGCGACCGCCTACATCGGCTATCACCACGAGGAATTCGAGGACAACCCGCTCTATGGGGCCGACGTCGAGGGCGAGATCGACCGTATCGTTGCCGGCATGCTCGTGACGTTCTGATCCCGAACGGCGAATTGACCGTCATCCGAATGTGGCCGGTCACCGCGTGAAGTGGTGGCCGGCCGCGTTCTTGAGAGCGGGCGTGGAGATCGATGGCGTTCGCCGTGCTGGCCCGCGCCTTCGGCGAGCCGTTCCGCCATCTGGATTGTGCTCGGCCGTGGTCGATGGCGCGCCCGTTTCGCCGTGGGACCCCTCGACTGCAATCTCCAACACGCCGTGCCGGTCCTTACCCGACGTTGGCCATCTCCTTCGGCCGGGCGGCCCGCCGGATCGTCGGCTTTGCTTTGCATGGTGGTCCCGGTTGGCGCTATTGCGTTGCAGGCCAACTGCGCCGACCGCCGTATTCACGCGAGCGCTCGAGGCGGGATCGATGGTCGCGGCTCGCACGGGATGGACGCCCGCGCCGGCGTGGCCGTCGGTCAGCACACAACGAGGAGCAAGCCATGGCGTTGAAACCAGGGTCCGGCGGTGGTGGCGGTCCGGCCGAACTGATGCGCTCGGCGGTCCGCCTCTATGAGACCGGCGACTACGAGCGCGCCCGGAAAACCGCCCGAAAACTCCTTTCGGCCGCGCCCGGACATCCCGACGTCACCCATCTCCTCGGCGCCATTGCACTCGCCGAAGGGCGGTTTCGCGAGGCGATCGACGATTTCAACCGCTCGCTGAAGGCGAACCCGCGCCAGCCGGCGGTGCACAACAACATGGGCGAGGCCCATCGCAGGCTCGGGGAGAACGAGAAGGCGGCCGCCTGTTACGAGGCCGCCATCCGCCTCGATGGGCGAAACGCCGGGTTCCGCAACAATCTCGGCGTTGCGCTCCGCGATCTCGGCCGGCCGGAGGATGCGCTCGCGATGCTGGACGAAGCGTTGCGGCTCGAGCCCGGCAACGCCGCCGCCGAGGTCAACCGCGCCACCGTGCTCCACATCCTCGCTCGCAGCCAGGAAGCCATCGATTCCTACCGCCGGATCCTCGTGCGCGCGCCGCGCAACACCGAGGCCCTCAACAACCTCGGCAGCACACTGAACGACCTCGGGCGTTTCGAGGAAGCCATCGACCATTTCCGCAAGGTCATGGCCATCAACCCGCGCCACACGGGAGCCCATTGCAGCATCGCCGTATCGCTCCTCAAGCTCGGCCGCGGCCACGAGGCGATCCGTCATCTCGAGCTGGCGAAATCGATCGCCCCCGGCGATGCGTCGATCCTCAACCAACTCGGCAATACGCTGCGCGACATGGGCCGCATCGAGGAGGCGCTCGCGAACCTCGAGGAATCGGTGCGCCGCGACCCGACCAGCCACAAGATGCTCTGCCAGCTTGCGAATGGCTACCGCTCGGCCGGTGAGGATGATCAAGCCGAGAAGACCTATCGTCAGGTTCTGGCCCGCGATCCCCTCGCCACGGATTGCTACCGACTGCTGGCCGAGTTCAAGCCCTATCCCCTCGACGGACCGGACGTCGCGGCCATGAAACGCCTCTACGAGGATCCCGCCGCCCTCGACGACGAGCGGCGCATGCATCTCGCCTTCGCGCTCGGCAAGGTCCACGAAGGCGCCAGGGCGTTTGCGCAAGCCTTCGACTATTTCCTCGAAGGCAACCGCCTCCAGCGCGCCCGTTACGCTTATGACCATGCCGAGACCGAGGCCGAATTCCAGCGGATCGAGCAGGTGTTCTCGCGCACGCGCCTCGAGCAGCTGGCCGCCGCCGGCGCCGGCCATCCGGACGCGGCCCCGATCTTCATCCTCGGCATGCCGCGCTCTGGCACCACACTTGTCGAGCAGATTCTCGCGAGCCATTCCGACGTCTTCGGTGCCGGCGAACTCTACGACATGCAGGACATCGCCTCGATCGAGCAGGTGCGCACGACCCGCACCTACCCCGACTGCTTCGCCGATGCCGCGCCCGCGCGCTTCGACGAACTCGGGCGCGAGTACGTCCGCCGGGTCCGCGAGATCGCCGGCACCGCTCCCCGCTTCACCGACAAGATGCCCCACAACTTCCGCTACGTCGGCTTGATCCGCGCCATGCTTCCCAACGCGCGCATCATCCACTGCCGCCGCGAGCCCGCCGACAACTGCTTGTCGATCTTCAAGAATTTTTTCACCGACGCGCACCGCTACGCCACCGACCTCGCCGATCTCGGCCGTTATTACCTCGCTTACCGGGACCTCATGGCGCACTGGGAAGCGATCGCCCCGGCAGCCATCCATACCGTCCAGTACGAGGAAATGGTGGCCGACCAGGAGGGCCAATCCCGCCGCCTGCTCGAATACTGCGGGCTGGCCTGGGAGGATCGGGTGCTCGATTTCCACGAGACCGAGCGCATGGTGAACACCATCAGCGTCAGCCAGGTCAGGCGCCCGATATACACGACCTCGGTCAAGCTCTCCGAGCGCTACGGCGAGCGTCTGCGCCACCTTCTGGAGCACTTGGAGCCGGGTCGATAGGCCCTCACGCGTCCCGGAATGACGCGTGCCGAGCGAAATCTTAACCATTCTCGTGCAAGGAACGGTTGATTACGGGGGCGATGGTCTTGCAACCGCCGTTCTCGCGTCGGACGGTCGACCTCGTAAGCAGAGTCGGCGCCGCTCCTCGGGGCGGAGCCTGCACGTGGCGGTCCAGAGGAGGGTTGGCGGGTTCTCGGTGACACATTCGTGGCGGATCGGCAACAGAGTTGCCTCAAACCCCGAATGACATTGGAGTCCGCCTTTACTCGACTCACCCGTCGCGACTAACTCGGGACACCAGTCGAGTCGTGTGCGTTGCTAATCGCTGAGCAAGAGAGCCAGTAGTCGCTCTGACGACGTGGCCCCAGCCGAAGACAGCAAGCCAATCGCGCACCAGTTCCCGTCAGAGTTCCTGTTGTGTGGAGTACGACCGCGGCGCGCGCCTAGGAGCAGGGCCCCGGTCGAAGGCGAGCAGGCGCATCCGCGCGCTGCTTCACCAGCTATGAAACGAATGATTGTGGAGATGGAAATGATTGGGGGACTTAAAAAGACGTCTAGTCGCCTCGCCATCGCCGCTGCTGCTGGGCTTATGGTGGGCGGTTTCGCGCTGACCCCGGCACAGGCGGCAGACCTTGGCGGTGACTGCTGCGCGGACCTCGAGGAGCGGGTGTCCGAGCTCGAGGCAACGGCCGTTCGCCACGCGAACCGTAAGGTTTCGCTGACGATTTCCGGTCAGGTCAACCAAGCCCTGCTCTGGTTCGACAACAACGAAGAGGCTGACGTCTACGTCATCGACAACGACGAGTCGTCCACCCGCCTCAACTTCCGCGGTGAGGGCACTGTCCGTCCGGGGATGACCATCGGCTTCCAGATCGAATTCGATCTCCAGATGGGCAACAACTTCTCGTTCGACGCCAACGACGGCGACGACGGTGACCTCTTCCAGTTCCGCCGCGCCGAGTGGTATGTCCGTGACGATCGTCTCGGCACGCTGACGGTCGGTCAGGGCTCGATGGCTTCGGACGGCGCCCACGAGGTGTCCTTCTCCGAAGGCTGGTATGCTGGCGTCGGCTACGGCCTCGGCATCACCAACAACTACATCTCGCTCTTCGACGACGTCTCTGGCCTCTACTTCCAGAGCACGACGTGGGCCACGATCGGCACCGACCACGACGCGTCGCGCCGCAACCGTGTCCGCTACGACTCGCCGACGCTGCACGGCTTCACGCTGTCGGCATCGTGGGGTGAGGACGACGAGTGGGATGCCGCTCTGCGCTACTCGAACGAGTGGAACGGCCTGCGCGTTGCAGCCGCCATCTCGTACCACGAGGACCACGACGACAACACCTGCTTCACGAACACCGTTCCGGAAAACCACACGTCGGTTCCTGGTGTTCTGACGGGCAACGACTCGAACTGTACGTCTACCGAGACGTGGGGCGGCTCGATCGCCTTCCTGCACGTTCCGTCGGGCATTCACCTCCAGGGTGGTTACTCTGAGCGTGAATTCATCAACACGGACGGCAACGATGCCGTCGTCGCTCTGCGCGAGGCCAACGAGGCCGAGCACTGGTGGATCGCTGCTGGTATCCAGGGTCGCTGGAACCACCTCGGTCTCTCCGACGTCTCGATCCAATACATCGAGAACACCAACCAGGGCGTTCTGGGCCTCGACTACACCAACTGGGCGATCAGCTTCACGCAGGCGATCGACGCGGTTGGTGCGACGGCCTACATCGCCTACCACCACGAGGAGTTCGACGACAACGCACTCTTCGGCGTGGACGTCGGTGGCGAGATCGACCGTGTCATCGCTGGCATGCGCGTCCGCTTCTGATCGGAACGGCAACGACTACGGGAAAGGGGCGCGTCGGCGCCCCTTTTCTTTTGCGCGCGTCGAACGCGCGAAGGTTTCCTAGCTGGCGGTGGATTGAGGCCCGAAGGCCCTCGAGCGCGCATTGCGAACGCCACACGCCGCCCCCACCATTTGCACTGCAAGCATTCCCAAACACTTGTGATTTGTGTTGTGCGCGCTATTTGAGGCAGAATACGCCCTGTGGACGTTGCACTTTTCATGAGTTGGCCACTGTTCCGACATGGCGGGGCCAAGTGCGGTGTATAGCTTGTGGACAACGGGCCCCCATTGTTGCGTGGCAGTCACAATTTTGCCCAAACGGCCGGAGTTGCCGTGCGTTAGCAGGCGTTTAACTTGCCGGATGGCACTCTGCTGGCGGAAAGATGAGATGCGGTCGTGACGTTGAAGTTGCATTTGCGGGGTAGTTGTCGATGACCAAGTTGTTGGGCACCTGTTTAGTGGGAGCGGCGCTACTTCTGGCGGGCCCTGCTCTCGGGTTTCAGGAGACGAGCGTGCTTCCGGGCGTCGCTTCACCCTCGGGTGGGCCGGTTGCCGGTATCGCGAGCGGGCAGGACGGTGCGTCCCCTGGCTCCGCGAACCAGACGAGTGTCGAGTTCCCGGGATTCGGCAGCCTCGGCGTGCTGCCCAAGCTCGACTTCGGTCTCGAGCTGCTCTACGGCGCCAACGAGCCGACATCGGCCGAGGATATCGGGGTCGGCGATGCCGATGCGCTCAAGATCCAGGGCCGCGTCAAGCACCGCTTCTGAGCCTGCAATTCCGCTCGAAGGCGCCCCTCGGCTGGGGGCTCGCGGAGGTCGACGCCAACTGCAAGGATTTCCGACGGACGCTCCCCATGCGGCGAGCGTCCGTTTTTCGTTGTCTCCGTCCGGTTGATGATTGAGCGCGGCGCCAGCCACCAGCTGGGCGCTTCAGCCGACGGATACTCTGGCGATCGAGGCATTGAGCCCACGCCATTCGATCGTACCGCGCGCGACATCGATGGTCATGAGGTCCTCACCGACGACGACCGGCCCCGCGAAGTCATGCATCACGCGCGCGAGCAGCGCGCCTGCATCGGTTTCCGGCGGCACGATGTGGGTGAGGACGAGCGCCCCAACCCTCGCCTCCCGCGCAACGATGCCAACCTGATCGGCAAGTGTGTGATAGCTCATGACGTTGTGGATCGTCGCTTCGGTCCTGAGGCTACCCGTTTGCAGCGTCGTTGGCCCGGGGTGGGTCATCACCTCGTGCACCAGCACGTCCGCGCCCGCAGCCGCCCGCGCGAGCCCCTCGCAGGGGCGCGTATCGCCGGAGAGGACCAGTCGGCGCCCACCGGCCTCGAACGAAAAGCCGAAGGCATGCGGCACCGGCGCGTGCTCGACCCTGAATGCGGTGACCTTCACTCCCTGGTTGTCGATGAGGCAGGCACCCTCGACGATCTCCTCGACCTCGATGTCGAAGGCCGCCGTGCTGGTGCGCGCCTCGAACGCGATCCTGAGATCGCGCTCCTCACGGTAAGCCTCCATCTGCATGTCGATGAACCGGCGGGTTCCAGGCGGACCGAAAATGCGCTGCGGTCGGTCACGGTTCTGATGCCAGGAGGAGATCAGAAACTGGTAGAGGTCGACGACGTGGTCGCTGTGCAGATGCGTGAGAAGAACGGCATCGATGTCGCGGCCGCAGGCGCCGGCGGCGAGCAGCCTCTGCGTTGCTCCGGACCCCAGGTCAACCAGCACGTTCAGCGGCCCACAGCGAACGAGGCTCGCCGGTCCATGGCGCCGCGTCGAGACCACTGGGCAGCCGGTGCCGAGAAGCGTGATCGAGAGCCGCCGGTCGGTCATCTTTCCTCCGAGGCAACGCGCTTCGGTCTGCCAGCGTTGCAGGCTGCCGACTTCCAAGCAGCGCTCGCAGCCCCTAGTGATAGGGCATGATCATCGCAGGCATCGCCGGTTCGCGGCAAGCTGTCCACCGCAACCTCCTCGCCCTCGCCATCGCCGCCGTTGGTGGCCTTGCCGCCGAGCACCTCGGGCTCGTTGCCGGTTTGCTTTCCGGCGCCATGTTCCTGGTCGCGGTTGCCGCGCTTTCCGGTGTGCCGATCGAGGTTTCGGGCCGTGTCCGATACGTGGCTTTTGTCGCCATCGGCATTGTTCTCGGGTCGACCGTCACCGAGGAGACGATTGCCTCCGTGCCGCGCTGGCCGGCCTCGATCGCCGCGCTCGCTGCCTCCGTCGTCGTGGTCATGCTCATCCTGCCGCGCTACCTCATGCGCCGGGCCGGGCTCGACGAGACGACGGCGCGGCTCTGCGCCATTCCGGGAGCGCTGAGCTTCGTCTTGGCGCTCTCGATCGACCTCGGCGCCGATACCCGTCGCGTGGCGGTGATGCATACGCTGCGGGTCACGCTGCTCCTGCTGTTCATTCCGGCGGCGGTTCAGCTCTGGTTGGGACACGTCCCGGTGCCGATGGTGCCGCACACCACTCTCGGTCTCGGCGAACTGGCCGGCCTCTTTGCCGTGTCCGTCATCGCGACCGAGATCGCCAAGCGCTTCGGCATGCCGTCACCGTCGTTCACGATGCCGCTCTTCGTGGCCGCGGCCGCCTGTGGCAGCGGCCTGTTGCACGGCGGTGTTCCGGCCTGGATCGTTTGGCCGGCCCTGATCGCCACGGGTGCCGCCGTCGGCGCCCGATTCATCGGGATGACCGTCGCCTTTCTGCTGGAGAGCCTGCGTCTCGCGATGGCCGGTTTCGCGATCTCGGTGGGCACCAGCATCGCCTTTGCCGTGGCTGCCTCGGAATTGCTCGGCTTGCCGCTGGTCCAACTCTTGCTCGCCTTCGCGCCGGGCGGGCTCGATGCGATGACGGTGCTGGCCTTCATGTTGGGTGTCGATCCGGCCTTCGTTGCTACGCACCAGCTCATTCGCTTTCTCGGCCTCGCGATGGCGGTGCCGTTCCTCTTTCGCCGCGAGGCTCGCATCGAGCGCGCGGGTCCGCCGGGAGAGTGATCGCGGTTCCGGGGCCGCCGGCCAAGCTTTGGCCACAAGTGGCCATTGGTGTTGGCCGGCGGCGTCGTGGCGCCACGTTCGGTTTCGATGACTTGGAGGTCGAGGTTGCCGGAGGGGGAGAGAACGCCGCACGAGGCCGAGGCGATCGACGTTGCGCCGCCGCACCTCGATCCGATTGGGGCGATCGCCCCGCCGCGCGCCGCCCTTCACACCTGGCCCTGGCGCCGCCTCGCCCTCTCGGGGATGATCGTCCTGGCGGCTTTTTGCCTCTACAATGGCATCACCCAGCCGATCATCCGATTGACGCAGCTCTACGTGTTCAGTGACGCCCATTCGCTGGCGAGCGCCGTCTATGCGCTCTATCTCGACGGCGAATTGATGCTGGCGGCGATCGTGCTCGTCTTTTCCATTCTTCTCCCGACCGTCAAGCTCGGCTATCTGCTCGTGCTTGCGACGCTGCCGACCGAACGCTTGCGCACCCGCCAGCGCGTGCTCCAGCGCCTGGAAGGCATCGGCAAGTGGTCCATGCACGATGTTTTGATCCTCGCGATCACCATCGTCTATCTGAAGTCCTCCGGCCTCAGTGACGCCACCAGCCAGCCGGGGGCCCGCTACTTCGCGGTCTCCGTCATTCTCATCATGCTGGCCTACGGTTGGATCAAGCACTCCGCGCGGGAGGTGGTCGCGACAGGTGCGATGGCGCCGGAGCCCGGCACCGGCACCGGTCCGGGTGCCTTCGCCGGCGGCGCCCCCTCTCCCTTCCATCCGCTGCGCCGCCTCGCCATCGCGGTGCTGACGGCCGCCGCCGGGATCACCCTGGCGCTCGGCCTTTCGCTTCCGACGATCAAGCTGACCAAACTCTACGTCTGGACCGACGAGCACTCGGTGCTCACCGCCATCTGGGCGCTGGTGCAGGACGACGAGGTCTTCCTCGCTGTCCTGATCGGTCTCTTTTCCGTTGTTTTCCCCACCCTCAAGCTCTTCTACCTGATGGCGGTTTCGAACCTGTCGACGGTTCGCCCGCAGGCTCAGAGCCGGCTCTTCACGCGCCTCGAGTGGCTCGGCAAGTGGTCGATGATGGACGTGCTCGTGCTCGCCCTCATCATCTTCTACGTCAACGCGTCGTCGTTCGCCGAGGCGAGCGCGCTGGCCGGCATCTATTATTTCACCGCGAGCGTGTTCCTGACCATGTTCGCCTATGCGCTGGTCAAGGGCGGTCTCGTCGCGCGTCGGCCGGCCGGGCGCCCCGTGCCGCCGGCCGCGCCGGATCCCCTCAAGCCTGGAGGCGATCCACGAACCAGCGCGTCAGGCTGAGCCAGACGGCGTTCTTTTCCTCGGCATCCTCATAGCCATGGTCGATGTTGGGATTGTCGTTGATCTCCATGATGAAGACGCCGTCGGGGGTCTCCTTGAGATCGACGCCATAGAGCCCGTCGCCGATGAGGCGCGCCGCATGGATGCCGGCATCGAGCACTTCCGGCGGCACGTCGGCGAGTGGAACGGCTTTGCAGCCGCCCTGTGTCACCGTCCCGTCGGCCTTGTTGTTGACGATCTGCCAGTGGCCGCGCACCATCGGGTACTGCGCCGCAAAGAGGAGTTCGCCGCCGAGCACGCCGATGCGCCAGTCGAAGCTCGTCGGGATGAATTTTTGGGCGAGCAGGAGATCACTGTCCTCGAACCAGAGCTTCGTCAGCGCCTCGAGTTCGGCCATGTTGTCGGCCTTCTTGACGCCGCGGCTGAACGAGGAGTCGGGCGCCTTGATCACCACCGGAAAGCCGATCTCGTCGGCCACCATGGCGAGCGGCGTCGAGGGCCGCACCGCCATCGTCTTGGGCTGCGGCAGTCCGGCGAGCGAGAGCCTCTCCCAGAGGAAGACCTTGTTCGTGCAGCGGATCATCGAGATCGGATCGTCGATCACAGGCATTCCCTCCGCCCACGCGCGGCGCGCGAAGCGGTAGGTATGGTCGCGGATCGACGTCGTTTCGCGGATGAAAAGAGCGTCGAATTCGGCCAGCCTCGAGATGTCGCGCTTCTGGATCGGCTCGACTTCGACGCCCTGCTTTTCCGCGATCCGCGCCCAGTGCTTCAGCGAGGAAAGCGCCGAGGGGGGCTGCGGGTCCTTGGGATCGAAGAGCAGACCGATGGAATAGCGCGGCACCATGCGCGGCTTGGGCGAGCGCCAGGAGCGCTTGCAATAGACGGCGAGCGAGGCCGCGAAATGGGCCCGCTCCTCCTTGCTGAGGGTGTTGATGCCGCGGGTCTTGATGTTCTGGATGCGGATGCTCCGGTTGGCGCCGGCCCCCGTCACGCTGAGGCGCACGCTGAGGATCGGCGCGCGGAACCAGTCGAACAGCAGCCGCGCGAAGCGTTTGACTGGAGGAAAATCAGGCTGGCCGAGACAGAAAAGGATGCGTTCCGGAATATCGGCGCTCTGCGTGTCTGCGAGGTCCTTGCCGAGCGCGTCCTCCAGCTCCGGCAACGCTTTCTCGAAACCGTGCCGTCCCTCGAGGTCGAGGATCGTCTCGACCATGGGGATGATGCGGTGACCGCGCGCCTCCGCCAGCAGCGAGGCGTGATAGCCGTCGCTCTGGTAGTTGTAATTTCGAGAGAGATTTATGAGGCGCTGGCCGGATCGTTCGAATACGGCCGGCAGCCACACATAGTCTCCCGTCGTTGCGAGGCGGTAGGGCGCGCCGAGATTCTCGAGGTCGCGCAGATCGTCGGCGAGAATGATCCAATCGGTCACGGGTGCCATGGTTCCCGGCTAGGTTGCGATGAGATTGCGAAAGATAACCGCGGCGCGCAGATTGTTGCGACCGTGGCGCCACATGCGCTCGAGTTCATCGTCCGGCACCGGCACGGAGACGGCGTCGAGCGCGGTCTCGTCCTTCTCGGCATCGACGAACGGATCGTGCACGAACACATGGCCCTTGTTGCACGCATAGGCAAGCACCCAGTGCGGCAAACGCTCGGCCAGCATGCGATGGCCCGAGATGAGCAGCGCCGCCAGCGCGCCGTCGTCGATCGCCAGGCGCAGTTCCGCGATCGAGAGGCGACGACGGTGGACGGGGATTGCGAGTTTCTCGGCGCGCACCGCGAGGTCTTCCTGCGCGAGCTGCATGACGCGCCGCTTACGCTCGTCGCGCACCGTCTGCAGGAGGTGCGGCCCGTCGGTGCTGACGTGAAGTTCGGCCGCCAAACCCCGTTCCGCGGCCGCGACAGCGATGCCGACCGGCTCGCAGCCCCCGATTCCGCGCGCCATGTAGACCGTCGTCGCCACCTTCCAGAGCGCGATTTCGTCCAGCGCGCTCGGCTCGTAACCGGGTGAAAGGCGCGACAGCGCCATCATCAGGCAGGCGGGCCCGCATGTGAAATCGGTGGTCTGCGGCCAGTATCGGGGCACGCGGTCGGCGGCCGGCGGTTCGCCCGAGAGCCGTTTCGACATTCGCACCGCGTCCGAGCCGTCGGCGTAGTAGTGCGGCAGATGCATGAGCGGGCGAAACCCCAGGGATCGATAGAGTGTGATCGCCGGCGTGTTGTCGGGATCGACCTCGAGGCGCAGCACGTGCCGGTCGAGCTCGAGGAGTGCGTTTTCCATCTCGCCGAGCAGTGCGCGGGCAACGCCGCGCCCTCGCGCGCTCGCCGCCGTCGCGATGGAATAGAGCCGGGCCGAGCCGGTTCCACGTCGAAAAAGGCAAAGTGCGTAGCCGAGGAGGGTGCCGGCGGTTGCGCCAGCGACGGTCGTTCCCGGCTCGTGAGATTCGACCGCCACGAGGAGGAGTGCCGACGGGGAGGTAACGAAGCTCTGGAAGCTGCGGCGGGAAACCCGGTCGCTGGAAAAGGAGACATTCTCGAGGGCGACGAGATGGTCGACGTCTCCGGCCACGGCCCGTCGTATCGCAATGTCCGGTGTGGCCGCGAGGCCTGATTGGCGCTGTTCGATAGCGACGGCGCTTGCCATTGTCGGCCTTGGCCCGAAGGGGCGGTGGATGTGACGCCGCTAATTAGTGGCGCGCGGGAGCCGCTGCAAGTGTCGTGGAGGGTGGGGCCGCTCACAAATTGTGTCAGCGCGCCCGCACCGGCACCGGGCCGCGACTTCAGGGAAGCAGGATCGTTGCCCCGGTCGTCGCGCGCGCCTCCAGTTCGCGGTGCGCCTCGGGCGCCGCCGAGAGCGGATGCCGCTTGCCGATCTCGATCCGCACCTTGCCCGACGTCACCATCGCGAAAAGGTCGTCCGCCATTTCCTGGCAGCGCTCGCGCGTCGCGATGTGAGTGAAGAGGGTCGGCCGCGTCAGATAGAGCGAGCCCTTGGCCGCGAGCACACCGACGTCGAATGGCGCCACCTTGCCCGAGGCATTGCCGAAGCTGATCATCAGGCCGAACGGGGCAAGGCAATCGAGCGAGCCGTCCCAGGTATCCTTGCCGACCGAGTCCATGACGACCTTGACGCCCTTGCCGCCGGTGATCTCGCGAACGCGCTCGACGAAATTCTCCGTTCGGTAATTGATGACGTGAGCCGCGCCGGCCGCCTTGGCGCGCGCGCATTTCTCGTCACTTCCCGCCGTGCCGATGAGGTTCACCCCCATGGCGCGGGCCCACTGGCAGGCGATGAGGCCAACGCCACCGGCGGCAGCATGAAAGAGCACGGTGTCGCCGGCTTCGAGCCGTGCCGTGCGCCGGAAAAGGTACTGCGTCGTCAGCCCCTGCAGCATCATCGCCGCGCCTTCCTCGAAACTGATCGAGGCGGGCAGGCGGCAGACCTGCTTGGCCGGCATCACGCGCGCGCTCGCATAGGCCCCCGGAGGATTGGCCGCATAGGCGGCCCGGTCTCCGGGAACGAGGTGCTCCACACCCGCACCGACCGCCTCGATGGTGCCGGCTCCCTCCATGCCGATGCCGTGGGGCAGGGTGAGCGGATAGAGGCCGCTGCGATGATAGACGTCGATGTAGTTGAGGCCGATCGCGCCATGCCGGATGCGAACCTCGCCTGGACCGGGTTCGCCGACCGCCACGTCACGCAGCCGCATTTGCTCCGGCCCACCGAAGGCCTCGATGACGATCGCCTGTTCCATCATGTATTCTCCGTTGGGTTGGCAAGGGATGGGTCGACCATCCGGTCCGTTGCCGTCGCGCGATCCGATGTCGCCAGCGCGCCTCGCGTCACGGCCTGGAGCAGTGCGTGATCGAGCAGGTGCGACGGCCTGACATTGGCGAGCGCCCGCAGCATCGTCTGCTTTCGCCCCGGGAACTCGCGTTCCCAGGACGCCAGCATCGCCTTCATGGCGTTGCGCTGCAATCCGTCCTGTGAACCGCAGAGATCGCATGGAATGATGGGGAAGCGCATCGCCTCGGCGAACCGCGCGATATCGGCTTCACTGCAGAGCGCGAGCGGGCGCAGCACCAGCAGATCGCCCTCGTCGTTGACGAGGCGCGGCGGCATCGTCTCGAGACGACCACCGTGAAAGAGATTGAGCAGGAACGTCTCGAGGATATCCTCGCGGTGATGCCCGAGCACGACGGCATCACAGTCCTCCTCGCGCGCGATGCGGTAGAGATTGGCTCGCCTTAGCCGCGAGCAGAGCGCGCAATAGGTCTGGCCCTGCGGCACCTTGGCGGTGACGACGGAATAGGTGTCCCGCCGCTCGATGCGGTGTGCGATGCCATGTCGCTCGAGGAACTCCGGCAGGACGTTCGCGGGGAAATGCGGCTGGCCCTGGTCGAGGTTGCAGGCAACGAGATCGGCGTCGAGAAGGCCTTGCCACTGCAAGTCGAGGAGCACCGCGAGCAGTGTGTAGCTGTCCTTGCCCCCTGAAAGACAAACGAGCCAGCGAGCCCGCCGACGCCGCCGAGCAGGCTCCGGGGCGCCGCTCGCGCGCCCGGCGAGCGGCGCGAGCATGGCGTAGTCCTCGATCGCCTGGCGCGTCTGACGTACGAGGCGCTTGCGCAGCTTCTTGAAACCGACGCTGTCGGGCGTATCGGAAAACAGGGAGTGGCCGCCGGCCGTATCGGCTTGCGGCTTCGGTTCGATCGGATCGAAGGCATTCCTGACGGCGGCGGGCGCGTTACAGTCCCGGCGGTCCATGGCCTTCTCCCCGCCGACGGCGACCGCGCTCCGGCCAATGGCAAGAGCGCGGGTCCGATCGGTCAGCGCGAGTAGAACTCGACGACGAGGTTCGGTTCCATCATCACCGGATAGGGCACCTCGGCGAGCTGCGGCGTGCGCACGATGCGGCACGACAGCTTCTGATGGTCGACCTCCAGATAGTCCGGCACGTCGCGCTCGCCCGACTGCACGGCTTCGAGCACCAGACCGAGCTGGCGGGACGCTTCCTTGATCTCGATGACGTCACCGACACGGCAGCGGTAGCTCGGGATGTTGACGCGCCGTCCGTTCACTTTGACGTGCCCGTGGTTGACGAACTGGCGCGCGGCGAACACCGTCGGCACGAACTTGGCGCGATAGACGACGGCATCGAGCCGGCGCTCGAGCAGGCCGATCAGGTTCTCGGACGTGTCGCCCTTGAGACGCGCTGCCTCGCGGTAGATGGACTTGAACTGCTTTTCCGTGATGCTCGCGTAGTAGCCTTTGAGCTTCTGCTTGGCGCGCAGCTGCACGCCGAAGTCCGAGAGCTTGCTCTTGCGCCGAGCGCCGTGCTGACCCGGACCGTTCTGGCGCTTGTTGAACGGGCTCTTCGGCCGACCCCAGATGTTTTCGCCGAGTCGGCGGTCGATCTTGTGCTTTGCGCTGATGCGCTTGGTCATGTGTCGCTCCAAAAAAGAAGGAAGGCCGCAGGCCTTGGCCCACGGACCGGTTATGAAGCGCGTCCTCCTCTGGGCGGTTTTCCACCCCGACAGCCTGCCGGCTCGAAGGCCCGCAGGCGCGGATACGCAATGCGAGACGGGCCCAAACGGGCCCGCCTGAAAGCTCTTATCGTCGAGAACGGCGGCGCTGTCAAACGCTGCGCACGGAACGCTCGAGCCCCGGCGATGGCAACGGGCGCCCTCGGCCCTCGAGGCGCCTCAGCTCGTGCAGCCGATGATGTGCTTGGGGTCGGCCTTGCAGACGTTTTCCTTGATGAGGCGCAAGATCTCCTGGCGCTCTTCCTCGGTGCAGGTGCGCTCCTGCAGTTCGCTGGAGCTCTCGTTGAGCTGCACTTCCTTGTCGCCGTTCCGATCGACCAGCTTCACGTTGCCGGTGAGCCACATCACGGTGAACAGATGCAGCTGGCTGATGTAGAGCATCTGCTGGTCTGTCCACTTGTTCTCGACGCTCTCGGCCCGCATCATGGTCTGGAAGTTGGCGGCCTGCGCTTCCGGCAGATTGCAGATTTGCGCATGCGCCGAGAGCCGCGCCACCTTGATGATGCGCCGCGCGGCATCGACCGGCACCATGTTCTCGTCGCGCTTGGACTTGTCCACGATGATCACCTTGCCCGTCGGGGCGGTGAACTTCGAGGGCAGGATCGACCACGCATAGGTCATCAGCACATTGACCGAGCGGTCGCTCAGCTCCTGGGCCACGGCAGTGCTGGAGGCCGCGGTGGACGCCCCCAACAATGCGGCGAAGGCCCCCGCATACGCCGCCGCCCGCAGCGTTATCGCACGCTTATTCGACATGAACTCCGCCCCTGTCCGTCGTTGCCGGCCACGCTATCACCGAGCGGCCGGAGAGCAAGGGCAAAAGAGGGCATAACTATGGCGTCGGCCGGCGACGCAGATGCGCACCTGTTAACGATGCGACAATGCCACGCAGTGTGCGCACTTCCTGTTCGCTCGGTTCCATGCGCGCGAACATGCTTCTGAGGTTGCGCACCATGCTGGCCCGCTTCTCCGGCGGCTTGAAGAAGCCGCTCTTGTCGAGTTCCCCCTCGATGTGACCGAAGAAGCCGAGGAGCTCTTGGCGGGTCGCCGGCGGAGAGCCCCTGAGGCGCGGCCCGGAGCCCACGATGCCATCGAAAGTGGTGTGCCGGCCGAGCCCTTCACCATCCACCAGTTTCCGCCATTCGTAGCCGATGAGCAACACGGTCTGGGCAAGGTTGATGGAAGCGAAGCGCGGATTGACCGGGGCCATGACGATGGAATCGGCGATTGCCACCTCGTCGTTCTCGAGGCCGGTCCGCTCGGGACCGAACAACACACCGACCCGCTGACCCGCGAGGATCCGCGAGCGCAAGGCCAGCGCCGCCTCCTCGAGGTCGAGCACGGGCTTGGCCATGTCGCGGGGCCTTGCGGTCGTTGCCACGACGTAATTGAGATTGCCGACGGCGCCGGCGACATCGGCGTGCAGGCTGGCCCCGTCGACGATCGAGTCGGCTCCCGACGCCGCGCGGCGTGCGAGTTCATTCGGCCAGCCGTCCCGCGGCGAAACCAGCGAGAGTCGCTCGAGGCCGAAGTTGGCCATCGCGCGAGCCGCCGCGCCAATGTTGTCGCCGAGCTGCGGGCGAACGAGGATGATGTCCGGGGTGGTGGGGGCATCGCCACGCCCTTCGGGCGCAGGCGTGCCGGCGGGCGGGCACGGTTCGGTCATGCACGCTGCTATAGATGGCCTCGCATTGGAGGGAAAGCCGGTCCCATGTTGGGACCGGCGCTGGCGAGGTCGATCTACTGGTTGAGGATGTTGTTGATCGCGTCGGATGAGTTGAGGTTGGGCTTGGGTTCGATCGGCGTGTTCGCCGGAACGTCGGCGGGCGGCGTGCTGGGCGGTACGGGCGAATAGCCGCCGCCACCGTCGGCCACCAGCAGCTTGGGCCGGAACACGAGGCTCAGCTGGCGCATCCGCGTGACCTGGGCGGGCGAGAACACACGAAGGCAGGCATCGTCCGAATAGTTCATGAAGTTGGTGATGGAGTCACTGCCCGGCCGGTGCGGGCAGCTGTCGCGCTCGGTCGGGCAACCGGTGGTCGGCTCGGCCTCGAACGGCGTGTCGTCGATCTGATCGCCGAGCCCGTCGCAGCCGAAGGCGAAGGTGTGGTGCAGTCCGAGCCAGTGGCCGATCTCGTGCGTCGCGGTCTTGCCGAGCCCATAGGGCGCCGGCCCGCCGGGAAGCGTATCGTAATGCAGCACGACACCGTCACGCAGTGGGGTCTCGGCGAGTTCCCAGGGGAATGTGGCAAAGCCGAGCAGGGATTCGCTGTTGCTGCCCGTATAGATGTTGAGGATGGATTCCGGGTCGCGGACCAGTGACGACTTGGCTGCCGCCTCGGCCTCCGAGCCGAAGTCCAGATTGAACCACTCGGCCTGCTCGACATACTCGATCCGGTCGAGCCGGAACGTGAAGCTGGAACCTTCGAAGTCCTTGTTCATGACTGCGACCTGCTCGGCGACTCGCGCCTCGGTCACGCGTCCGTCCGTACCGTTGTGAATGACGTTGAACCGGCACGGCACGACGAACTTGGCATTGGCGAAGACGCCGGACTGCTGCTGCACGAGACCTTCGGCACGCTGCACGACGGCCTTGGCGACTTCGGCGGTCGGCGTTGGCGTGCCGCAGCGCCGCCCTGCCGCCACGAACGCCTGCTGACTGGCGAAGGTTCGCCCACCGAAGGTGAACGATGTGACCTGGGCGCTGGCAGGCACCACGCCTGCGGTGACCGCGCAGGACGCGCAGGAGACGAGGAAGCGACGACGGGTGAGATGGCTCTTCATGGGGATCGACCTGTGCGAGGGACGACGAGTAGTATGCCACGACGGCACGCGAGCGGCATTGCTCCGCATCGATATGGAGCAGCGAGAGCGCGACGGGCCCGGTCGTCCCGCCCGATCCATCACGATCCCGGAACGTTGAGCACGAGCCTAGGGGGAGCCACGCCAATGGGCAAGTTCCGCGGTCGGACAGTGTTACGGGCCGCCATCGGGGGCGTGGCGCTCATCGTCGCACTGATCGCCACCGTTGGGGCAGGTCGAGCCAGCGGTCCAGGCTCGCTGCATGGCGGCATGACCATCGTGACCGGACGCGACAATCTCGCCGAGCGCGAGCGTGGCACGAGGTCCGTGCTCGCCGAGGTTTTGGCCCGCCTCGTTGGCGATCCGGCGGCCGGCGCCCTCGCCGATCCGCTGGACGCTGCCGCGCTCGAGGCGATGGTCGCCGAGCGTCACTATCGCGATCGCAAGGAGGGCATCCAGATTTCCGACGAGCAAGGCACGCGTGATCGCTCGTTCGAACTCTCGGTCGAATTCACGCCGGATGCCGTCGAGGCACTCCTCGCGCGCCATGGCAGGCGCGCCTGGCTCGGGGCCCGGCCCCGCCTCCGGGTGCGCCTCACGGTCGTCGATGGCGCGGCGACGTTCATCGTCACCGAGACATCGCGCCTCGGATGGGGGCAGCGAGAGGTCATGGCCAGTGTCGGGACCCGGACCGGCATCGCCCTGCTGCCGCCACCCGAGAGCGACGTCATGGGTCTCGGCGGAGCCGACGGTCTGGTCATAGGCCACATGTCGGTGACGCCGGACGGCTACTGGCGGACGGCATGGAAGGTCGAGGTCGCCGGCCACGAGCAGGGCTTCGAACTGGAGCCGACCACCTACGACCGTGCCATCGAGGCGATGGCCTGGCGGATTGCCGCCGCGCTCGCCGAACGCGACCGGCGCTGAAGGCGCGTCGGCGCGGGGCGAAGGATTCTCAGGGCGTCAGCCGGCCTCAGGAGCCGAGCCGCGCTCCGACCGCGATGCCGGCCGCGCCCGCCACGTCACCCGCCGGGGACTTCTCCCCCTTGCCGAAACGGACACGCTTCATGAGGACCGCCCCGCCCGACGCCGCGACGCGGATGCCTTCGTTCGAAACGGAAAGCACCTCGCCGGGTGCCCCGCCCGTCTCACCCTCGATCCGCGCGCTGTCGAAGACTTGCAGCGTCTCGCCCTTCCACGTGGTCCAGGTTCCCGGCTGCGGGTTGCCCGCACGAATGAGATCGTAGATTTCGTTCGCCGGCCGGGACCAGTCGATCTTGGCCTCGTCGCGCCCGAACCAGGATTCGTAGCTGCCCTTCGAAAGGTCCTGGACGATGCGCGGCGCGCTGCCGGCCTTCACGAGGTCGAGCGCTTCGATCATCGCATCGACGCCCATCGGAAAGAGCTTCTTGAAATAGACGTCCCCGAGCGTTTCGTCCGGCCCGATCTCGCACTCCTTCTGCAAGAGGATGGGGCCTTCGTCGAGACCGTCGTCCGGCCAGAAGATGGTGAGGCCCGTGCGTTTCGCTCCCTTGGCGATTGGCCAGTTGATCGAGGACGGCCCCCGGTGCATCGGCAGCAGTGAGGGATGGTATTGGAAGGAGCCGAGACGCGGCGCGTTGCGGATGTTCTCCGGCACGAACAGCAGAACGTAGGCCATCATGCAAACGTCCGCATCGAACGAGCGGATGAGCGCCTCGGCCTCGGGTGTCCGCCAGGACTTCGGTTGATGCACTGGCAGCCCTTTTTCCGCTGCATAGGCCGCAAGCGGGTCGCGGGGCCGGCCCTCCTTGTCGGGTGCGCCGAACACCCCGACGACATTTTCCCCCCTATCGAGCAGTCGCTCGAGCACCGCCTTGCCGAAGGCCTGCTGTCCGTGCACTACGATTCGCATGCGCGCTCCTCCGTCCTGACGAGTCGCCCTCGTTCCCGCCCGGGGCGGGTGGGACGCACCCCTGCCTATCCGTGTGTCGGGAGCGGGCGCCGGAGCGCGCCCCCTGGAGAACTGCCGGCTGCCTTCGGTCTACATGTCACCGTCGGCAGCCGGCCTTGCCAGGGCTGCCCCCCCGAGCGCCCCGGCTGTAACTGGCGCGGCCCTATTCGGCCGCCGCGCGTGCGGCAACGTGCGTCGCTCCCGCTTCCCGCAGGCGTGCCACGTCCTCGCTGGAATAACCGAGCACCTGGGTGAGGATTTCATCGGTATGCTCGCCGAGCAGCGGCGAGCGCGTCACCTCGACAGGGCTGTCGGACATCTTGATCGGGCAACCGACGGAGAGGTATTTTCCGCGCTCGGGATGGTCGACCTCCACGATCGTGCCGGTGGCGCGAAGTCCCTCGTCCTCGGCGATCTCCTTCATTGAAAGGATCGGGCCGACTGGAATGTCGAGGGGGTTGCAGATGTCCATGACCTCGAACTTGGTCTTGGTCATCGTCCACTGCTCGATGCGCGCGAAGATTTCGTTGAGCTTGTCGAGCCTCTCGTGCGGCTTGGCGTAGCCGGGCTTGGTCTTCCACTCGGGTTCGCCGATGACGTCGCAAACCTTTTCCCAAACGGCGGCCTGGGTGATGAAATAGGTGTAGGCGTTCGGGTCGGTTTCCCAACCCTTGCATTTCAGGATTCGGCCCGGCTGGCCGCCGCCCGAGTCGTTGCCGGCCCGGGGCACCGCATCGCCGAACGGCACGCCCTCGCCGAACTGGGAGTACTCCTTGAGCGGCCCCTTCTCGATGCGCTGCTGGTCGCGCAGCTTGACGCGGCAGAGGTTGAGCACGCCGTCCTGCATCGGTGCGAGCACGCGCTGGCCTCGTCCACTCGCCTCGCGCTGGAAGAGCGCGGCCACGATGCCGAGGGCGAGGTGGAGACCCGTGCCGGAATCGCCGATCTGCGCGCCGGTGACGAGCGGCGGTCCATCCCGGAAACCGGTCGTCGACGCGGCCCCGCCGGCACACTGCGCGACATTCTCGTAGACCTTGCAGTCCTCGTACTTGCCGGGACCGAATCCCTTGACCGAGGCCATGATCATCCGCGGATTGAGCTCCTGGATGCGTTCCCAGGAAAAGCCCATCCGGTCGAGCGCTCCTGGAGCGAAATTCTCGACCAGCACGTCACATGTCTTGACGAGCCGTTCGAGAACCTCCTTGCCCTCCTTCGTCTTGGTATTGACGGTGATGGAGCGCTTGTTGTGGTTCAGCATGGTGAAGTAGAGGCTGTCGGCGCCCGGCACGTCGACGAGCTGCTTGCGCGTCGCGTCACCCTCGCCCGGCCGCTCGACCTTGATGACGTCGGCCCCGAGCCAACCCAGAAGCTGCGTGCACGTCGGGCCCGACTGGACATGCGTGAAATCGAGGATGCGGACCCCCTCGAGGGCTTTGGTGGTCATTTGCTGTGCTCCTGCTCGTCGCTCGCCTGATGGGGAGCGTAAACCCGGTGCCCGCCCCTCCGGGCCACCCGGTGATCGCTGCTTCGGGCGAAAGCCGGCGCCCCGCCGGCCGCTGCCGGCAAGGCGTTCGGCCCGCTACTTGTACATGGTTTGATTTTTCGTCCCCGGTGCGTATTCGTTCGGGTCGATCCAGACGTTGACGACCGCGCACTTGCCGGACTTGGCGATCGCCTCGCGCGCCCTCTGCAGCGCCGGCCCGATCTGGTCCGCCTCGCGCACCTCCTCGCCGTAGCCGCCGATCATGTGCCCGAACTTGGAGAACTCCACGTCGCCGAGCTTGTTGCCGATGTCGCCACGATTGGCGCCGTACTTGGCGATCTGGCCATAGCGGATCTGGTTCATCGCCGAATTGTTGCCGATGACCGCCAGGAACGGCGCGCCGAAGCGCTGGGCAGTCTCCATGTCGAAGGCGGTCATGCCGAACGAGCCGTCACCGAAGAGGCACATGACCTCCTTGCCCGGATGGGCGAGCTTGGCGGCCATGGCAAATCCGGTGCCGACGCCGAGGCTGCCGAGCGCGCCGGGGTCCATCCATTGTCCGGGAGCGCGCGGGCGCACGGCTTGTGCGGAGATGGTGACGACGTCGCCGCCGTCGCCGATGTAGATGGTGTCCTCACCGAGGAATTCGTTGATCTCCCATGCGAGCCGGTAGGGATGGATCGGCGAGCGGTTGGACTTGAAGAGCGGCATGAGCTTTTCGAGCTTGCTCTCCTCCATGGCTCGCAGCTGCTTCATCCACTGCAGGCGCTCCTGGCGCGCGCCGGCATCGAGCCGGCTGTTGGCGGCCGCCGCCACCGCCGAAAGGATGGTTCCGGGATGGCCCGAAAGACCGAACGTGATGTCGCGGTTCTTGCCGACCGTGCGATAGTCGAGGTCGATCTGCACGAGCGTCGGGGCTGAAATCCGCTTGCCGTAGCCCATCCGGAAGTCGAAGGGCGTGCCGACGATGAGGATGACGTCGGCATCCTTGAAGGCTTCCGAGCGGGTGCGGTCGAAATGGTGCGGATCGTCGTTGGGCAGCATGCCGCGGCTGGCACCGTTCATGTAGGCCGGGATGTCGAGCGCGCGAACGAACGCGGCGGCCTCCTTGTGGCTCTGCGAGGCCCAGACCTGCTGGCCGAGCAGCACGGCCGGGCGCTTGGCCTTGACGAGCACGTCCGCCAGCCGCTCGATGTCACGCGGATCGCCGAGCGAGCGCACCGAGGCGCGGTAGTGGCCGGGCGCCGGGATGCGCGCTTTCTCGATCGGGATCTCGGCGTCGAGTACGTCGCGGGGGATTTCGAGGTAGGAGGGACCGTAGGCGCCGGAGAAGCACTCCCGCGCCGCCATGGCGATCATGTCGGCGACCCGGTCGGTGGAAAAGACGCCGGACGCGAATTTGGTGATCGGCGTCATCATGTCGACATGCGGCAGGTCCTGCAGCGAGCCCATCTTGTGCTGGGTCAGCGAGGACTGGCCGCCGATGTGCAGGATCGGGCTTTCCGAGCGAAACGCGGTGGCGACACCGGTGACCGCATTCGTGCAGCCTGGCCCGGCGGTCGTCACGACGCAGCCGAGCTTGCCTGTTTGGCGGGCATAGCCGTCGGCGGCATGGGCCGCGACCTGCTCGTGCCGCACGTCGACGATGCGGATGCCCTCGTCGAGGCAGCCATCGTAGATGTCGATGATGTGCCCGCCGCAGAGCGTGAAGATCGTATCGACGCCCTCGTTCTTGAGGGCCTTGGCGACGAGATGGCCGCCGGAAATGACGCTGCCGTCCTTGGTCTTCTGGGCCAGCGTGTCAGTCGCGGTGTCGCGTTTCACTCCAGCACTCCCGTTGGTCATCGTCGTCTCCGATTGGCAAGCAGCTTCAGTCGTTGTCCAGGCCGTCGAGGTCGAGGTTGCGCTCGACGTGGGCGCGAAGGTTCAGCGTGTGGTCGCGCACGAGGCGCTCCGCGAGTTCGGTGTCGCGCTGCTCGATGGCTTCGATGATGTGGATGTGATCGACGATCGAGCGGGACGCGCGATCGTTGTCACCGATCGTGCGCGCGCGGATCGCCCGAACGTGCATGAAGAGCCCTTCCGCCGTGCTCTCGAGGATGGCGCACTTGGAGAGCTTCAGGATCCGCTGATGGAAGGCGATGTTGGCGTCGGAATACTCGTCGAGGACGGCCATCACCCTCTGGTTCTGGAACCGGTTGAACAGCTCGCGCAGGCTGGCGATTTCCTCGTCGCTGGCCTCGAGCGTGACGAGGCGGGCAGCCATGCTCTCGACCGCCGCCCAGAGCGTGATCATCTCGAGGATCTCGCGCTTGGATTTGCGCAGGATGAAAACGCCGCGCCGCGGCACCGTGCGCACGAACCCCTCGTGCTCGAGCCGTCCGAGCGCCTCGCGAAGTGGCGTGCGGCTGACCCCGAAGCGCTTTGAAAGTTCCCGCTCGTCGAGCTGCAGTTGGGCGTCCTTGTGGTAGATGTTCATACTCCCGATGGCGGCGCGCAGGGCCTCGTAGGTCCTCTGCTTGAGGGTTGCCCCCTGATCGATGGGTACGACGTTCAACTCGAGTGCGGTCGCCATGTGATCAGCCTCGAAAATCCCTGTCGGCGCCGGCCCACGGGGCTCGCGTGACATTGTCGTGCACTATTCGCCCTGCCACGGTTCGCCCTGCGCTCGCCAGGCGAGGCGCGGCGCCCGGTCGTCGCCGCCATCCGCTCGTACGCCCCTGCGCCGCGCGTCGCACGACCGGTCCGGTCACCGCGCCGTTGCATGGTGCCGTGGCAACTCGAGCGACTGGCATACCATACACCACATAGCGTGGCATCAGGCAAGGTCCGACCGGACGCACCGTCCTGCACCGAGGCGATCGCCGTCCGGCACCCTCGATTGTGATCAGGCTCCGTTGGCGGCAGCGCTTTTCTGGCGCCGACGCCGGAACGCGAGGAACAGCGGGTAGACGAAGAGCGCGATCGCGCAGAGGAAGATCACGCCCGAGAGGGGGCGCGTGAACAGGGTCGTCCAGTCGCCCCGATCGGCGATCAGCGACTGGCGGAGCGAATTCTCGGCGAGTGGGCCGAGCACGATCGCCAGCACAAGCGGCGCCATCGGATAGTCGAGCTTGCGCATCAGATAGCCGACCACGCCGAACAGCAGGATGAGCCAGGGGTCGAACATCCGGTTGTCGGGGGCGTAGCCGCCGATGAAGCAGAGCACGAAGATCATCGGCGCGAGGATCGAAAATGGCGTGCGCAGCACCCAGATGAAGAGTGGAATGAGCGCGAGGTTGAGAACGAGCGTCAGGAGGTTGGCGGCATAGAGGCTCGCCGTCAGGCCCCAGACGAACTCGGGCTCGGTCGTGAACAGCAGGGGGCCCGGCGTCAATCCCCAGATGATCATGCCGCCGAGCAGGATCGCCGTTGTCGGCGAGCCCGGGATGCCGAGCGTCAGCATCGGCAGCATCGAGCCGGTCGAGGCGGCGTTGTTGGCGCATTCCGGGGCGACGACGCCGTTGACCTCGCCCTTGCCGTAGCGGTCCGGATCGTTCGACATCGACTTGGTGAGGCCATAGGCCATGAGCGATCCCGGGGTCGCGCCGGCGGCGGGCAGGATGCCGACGAAATAGCCGAGGAACGAACTCATCACCATGGTTCGCCCGGAGTCCTTCAGCTGGCGCATGGCATCGAGGAAGCGGGCGAAATTGTAGGTGTGCGAGGCCATTTGCGCCTTGCCGCGGGAGGTTTCCATCGTCCAGAGCATCTCGCCGATCCCGTAGATGCCGATGGCGAGCACGATGAACGAGATGCCTTTGTAGAAGCCCTGCAGGTCGAAGAAGATGAGGCGCGGCCGCCCGGAGATGATGTCGAGGCCGACCGTGGCCAGCACGAGGCCGAGGAGGATCATGAAGATCGTCTTCGGGATGTCGTCCCCGCTCAATCCCACGAACGTCGCGAAGGCGAGCACCATGAGGGCGAACTCCTCGTGCGTGCCGAAGCGCAGCGCGAAGTCGGCGAGCGGAGGAGCGAAAAGCGTGAACAGGACGATCGAGATCGTGCCCCCGACGAAGGAGGCGACGGCGGCGGCGACAAGGGCATGGTCGGCCTTGCCCTGGAGCGCCAGGGGGCGGCCGTCGAAGGTCGTTGCGACCGCGGTCGAGGCGCCCGGAATGCCGAGCATGATGGAGGAAATCGCGCCGCCGTACATGGCTCCGTAGTAGATCGCGGCGAGGAAGATGATCGCGGCCGTCGGCGGCACGATGAAGGTGATCGGCAACAGGATGGCGACGCCGTTGACCGAGCCGAGCCCAGGCATCGCGCCGATGAAAAGCCCCAGCAGGCAGCCGAGTGCCATCAGGCCGAGATTGAGCGGTTGGAATGCGATGCCGAAGCCGTCGATGAGGTGGCCGAGCAACTCCATTTGACGTCCCCCAAGCGGGCCACCGGGCCCCGTTTACAGGCTGCGCGTCGAGTGGGTGGGCAGCCGGCCGCAGGCCGATCCGCCGCCCGCCTCAGTAGACGAAGATCTTGTAGAGCGGCAGGAAGAACGGCTCCGTGATCCCCTTCGGCAGCAGGATTTTCATGCCTCCCTCGAAGAGGAGGAAGATTACGACCGGCGTCAGCAGTGAAACCGCGAGGGTCGTTGTGATCGAATGGCGCCCGAGGATGCCGACTTGAAACAGAAGGAAAAGCGTGATCGCGACATAGGCCCCGAGCCAATGCGTCAGCGCCAGCATCGCGAAAATCGAGAGGGTCGTGATCCCGACCATGCGCACCGTGTAGGCATCCATGAACGCGGCACGCGAACGAGTGATGTTCGTCGTTCTCAACAGGCCGCGAACGAAGATGACGATGCAGCAGACGAGCATCCCCGCCGACAGCCAGAACGGCAGCCAGCCGCTTCCCGGACCCTTGTCGGGGACCCAGTCGATTCGCAGCGGCGGCACTTGGCTGAGGTACATCAGGTAGATCGAGAACAGCCCGAGCACGAGCGCCATGACGAGTTCGGCCGCACGCATCGTGCCCTCCCCGAGCTATCGTTCTGATGGGTTGAAGGATGTCACCGCGGTCGTGCGCGCAGACGCGCTTGCCTCGCGGTATCCGGGGCGACGCGGGTGCGCCGCCCCGAAAGTCTCACTCGGTCCTATGAGCGAATGCTACTGGATTTCGCCAGCCGCCTTCAGCATGGAGCGGTGCTCTTCTCGCGACGAGATGAAGTAGGATTGCAGGTCGTTGCCAGAGAGCCATGCGCACTGCAGCGCTTGCTTCTTGCAGTAGTCCTGCCACTCGGGCGAATCGTAGACTTTGCGGAACACGCCTTCATAGTAGGCCCGCACGTCGTCTCCGACGCCGCCCGGCATCACCACGGACCGCTGCATGAAGTAGGTCATGCCGTCGTGGCCGAGTTCCTTCATGGTGGGAACGTCGTCGAAGCCAGGGATGCGCTCAGGCGTGAAAGCCGCGATCGGGCGGGCCTTGCCTGCCTGATAAAAGCCCATCTGCTCGGAGGGATTGTTCACGGTCGAATCCGCATGGCCACCCACGAGCTGCTTGGCCACGTCCCCGCCGCCCTTGAAGGGGATGTAGGTCATCTTGAGGCCGAACCGGTTTTCGATCATGCCGGTGACGAGCGAATCCTCCTGACCGGTCCCGGTGCCGGCCATTTTCCATCCCTCGCCCTTCGTCTTGGCGGCAGCGATATATTCCTCCAGGGTCTTGATCGGCGAGTCCGCGTTGACCCAGAGCAGGAAGGTGTCCTCGGCGAGGCGCGCGACGGGGGTCAGTTCCTCGATGTTGACGCCGATGCCCGGGTTGCGCAGCGGGGTTGTGTAGTAGCTGTTCAGCGTCGCCATGATGATGTGCGGATTGCCGGCGTTATCCTTGAGATAGCGCAGCGCGTCCGCGCCCGATCCGCCACCCTTGTTGATCGGGATGAACGGCACGGCGGCGAAATTATTCTTCTCGATGATCGACTGGATGAAGCGGGCGAGCTTGTCGGCGCCACCACCCTGGCCGGCCATCACCACGAATTCGACGGGCTTCTGCGGCTCCCAGGCGCTCGCGCCATCTGCGCTGAGGCCGGCGAGCCCGAGGGCCGTGCCAGCCGCCAGTCCTGCACTGAACAGTCGTCGGGATAATTTCATTCCACTCCTCCCAGGTGACAGGTGATCCAAGACGGTCACCATGTTCCGCAGTCTTGCGGCGGTTACGTGGCCATCCCGCAGCTTTCGCCCCGGCCGGCACGTCCGTTTCATTGGCTGGTGGTATACCACATACATATGGCATCTACAACAGCCGCTGGACGGGCGCTCCGGCCTAACTCCGGCTCGTCCGCAAGCCACGGACCTCGCAGCGATTTGCGCTCCCTTGTCCCGGATGCGGAATTGCCGCGAGGGGCGACGTCGCCACCGCTCGGGCGAAATTCGCCCGATCCGCAGGATTTCAGCGCAATGACCGCGCTGGCAACCGTTGCGCGACCGCCTTGGGTCGTCGAGGGGCATGCGGAATTCGCAGATCGTGAGGCAACTCATGGAAGGCATCCGCTCAACCCAAAGGTGGGCGACGATCCGTACAGCTGCCCCGACGGGCGGCTCGTCGTGCGATGCGAATTCTCGGTGTGCGGCGCACACCCCGCAGGACTTGCCAGGTTTGCGCATTGCTGCGATGCAATAAGCGCAGATGAGAAAAAGAGTGAAATAAATCAAATAGATAAAGCGAAAACGAGTCGTCGATTGCTTGTCCTCGAGCACTTGCTGCGGCGCGAAATGGCATCTATGTATGTGGTATACCACGGGATCGGCGAGAGGTTCTGCCGGACCGATGGAACAAGAAAAACCGAGGTTGAGATGAGCAACGACACCGCCGAGAGCTTCGAGAACACCTACCCGCGCTATCCGTTCGCCCCGCTCGTTCGCATGGCGATTGCCCTTGGCCGACTGATCGCGCTCGCCACCCGATCGGATGGCCGTCGGACGGCTGCCCCGTCGGTGCGCCCCATCGGTCAGCCGCGCACAGCCTGATCGAAGGTCGGCCGGTTCGGTTGCCACTTGCCCACGGCCGCGCGCGAACCGGTGCCCCGGTCGGTGGTGGCGATGCGGAGTTCGTGCGTCTGCGGTGCGTCAGAAGCTGCGACGCGCCTTGACAGCGGCGGCGAGCGTTCCCTCGTCGAGGTAATCGAGTTCGCCGCCGATCGGCACGCCGTGCGCGAGCCGTGAGACGGTTGGCCCGTCTGCGCGCCGCGCGATCAGTTCGCTCACGTAGTGCGCCGTCGCCTGACCTTCGACCGTCGCATTCAGCGCCAGCAGCACTTCGCGAACTTCGCCCTCCACCAGCCGCTGCTCGAGGAGTGCGAGGTTGAGATCCTCGGGCCGCACGCCGTCGAGGGGCGAAAGCGCGCCGCCGAGCACGAGGTAGCGGCCCTTGATCACACCGGCCCGCTCCAGTGCCCAGACGTCGCCGACATCCTCGACCACCACCAGCAGTCCCGGCTCGCGCTTGGGATCACGGCAGATGCCGCACGGATCGAGCGTGTCGAGGCTGCCGCACCGTGAGCATTTCACCACCGCCGCCATCACTGCCTGCAACGCTTCGGCGAGCGGGGCCATCAGCAACTCGCGCCGCTTGATGAGATGCAACGCCGCCTTTCGCGCCGAGCGCGGCCCCAGTCCGGGCAGCCGGGCGAGCATTTGAATGAGGCGGTCGATTTGCGGGCTGGCGAGCGGTTCGGCCATGGCGGCTTCCTTTCGGCGGCGCTCAGAACAGCTTGAGCCCGGGTGGCAGCGGTAGTCCGCCGGTCAGCTCCTGCATTTTGCTCTGCATCATCGCCTCGACGCGGCTCTTGGCGTCCTGGTGGGCCGCCAGGATCAGGTCCTCGATGACCTCGACGTCCTCCGGCTTCACCAGCGACGGGTCGATCGTGAGGCCGCGCATATCGCCCTTGCCATTGAGGCGCACGGTGACGAGGCCACCGCCGGCGCTTCCCGATACTTCCGCGGCAGCGAGTTCGGCTTGCAGGGTTTGCATGCGTTCCTGCAGGCCCCTCATCTGGTTCATCATTCCCATGATGTCTTTCATTACCCGTCCTCCTGGTCCTCTGGTGCCCGTGCGGCTGGTGCATCACGTGGTCGCACCTTGCCGGGCTCGAAGTCGCTGGCGTCGGGGCGCGTC
Organism: Hyphomicrobiales bacterium; assembly: GCA_016125495.1. NCBI lineage: Bacteria > Pseudomonadati > Pseudomonadota > Alphaproteobacteria > Hyphomicrobiales > Hyphomicrobiales bacterium. The sequence goes on from WGLQ01000004.1 coordinate 402,771, forward strand.
AGCGGCCGCCCTTCTTGCCATCGCCGAGGCGCTGCCCGCTGCCCGATCGCTCGTCCTCGGCGGCCTGCATTCCCGCACCACTCGTGAGCGGTTTGATGTCCTTGATCTGCGCGTCCGGAAAGGCCTCCGCGAATCCGGCGAGCACTGGATCGTCGGCGATGTAATTCTGCTCACGCTCGAGGTGCGCCTTGCGCTCCTCTGCGATCGTCGCGCCGCCGCGTGTACGCGAGATGACGACGAGCCAGCGCTGTCCGGTCCACTCGGTCAGCTTGCGCCCGAGATCTCCGGCCAGTGAGCTGGGTGCGTCGTCCTCGACGCTGATCTCGATGCGCCCGGGCTCGAACGAGATCGGCCGCACGTCGTTCTCGAGCGCCAGCTTGAGACGGATGTCCCGCTTGCGGTCTGCGAGATCGACCACGTCCTCGAGTGAGGTGAGGAGCGTGAACTCGGGGGCCGGTGTGCCCTCCAGCTCCCAATCCGGCACCATCTCGCCGGTGAATTCGCCATAGGGCTCCGCGGACCAGTCGCCGCCGAACGTATCGTCGTCGGCGACCTCCGGGCGCTGCGCATTGCCCGCCTCGTTCCCGTTTGGCCGCGCCCCGACCGCGTTCTCTCTCACGCCCGCGCCCGCGTCGGCTGGTGGGGGCGTACTCTGCCTGTTGAGCGGCGGCTTCGCCGCGCTCGTCAGGGTTGGCCCGGCATGGCCGGACGCTTGCGCCTCGGCGCCACCGCCGCGTCCCTCCGCCAGCAGCCGGGCGAGTTCTTCCGGACCCGGCAATGTCGCCATGTGGGTCAGCCGAATGAGGATCATGTCGGCGGCGGCGTGGATGTCCGGTGCGCGCCCCGCCTCCTCGATGCCCTTGACCAGCGTCTGCCAGGCCCGTGTGACGAGCCCGAGCGAAAGGCGCCCGGCGAGCCGGCCGGCCATCTCTCGCTCGGCCGCGCTCAGCATCTCACCCGCGCCCTTGACCCCAGCCACCTTGGCCCGCGCAACGATGTGCGCGACTTCGGCGAGGTCCACCAGGACCTGCAACGGCTCCGCCCCGTCTGAGTGGAGCGCTTCGAGCCGCCCGAGCGCGCCCGCCCCGTCTCCGGCCATCACCGTCTCGAAGAGATCGAGCGTTCGCCCGCGATCGGCGAGGCCGAGCATGGCGCGCACGTTCTCGGCCGTCACTTTACCCGACCCGATCGCCAGCGCCTGATCGAGGATCGAGAGCCCATCGCGCACCGAGCCCTCCGACGCGCGGGCAATGAGCGCGAGCGCCTCGGTCTCGGCCATGCCGCCCTCGCGCTCGACGATGCCGCCGAAATGGCGCGTCAGCAGCGTGCCGTCGACGCGTCTGAGATCGAAGCGCTGGCAGCGCGACAGCACCGTGACCGGAACCTTGCGCACTTCGGTCGTCGCGAAGATGAACTTGACGTGCGCGGGCGGCTCCTCGAGCGTCTTGAGGAGGGCGTTGAACGCCCCCTTCGAGAGCATGTGCACCTCGTCGATGATGAAAACCTTGAAGCGCGCCAGCACGGGTCGGTAGCGGGCGCTTTCGATGATCTCGCGAACGTTGTCGATGCCGGTGTTGGAGGCCGCGTCCATCTCGACCACGTCGGGGTGCCGGCTTTCGATGATTTCCCGGCAATGGCGCCCGATCTCGCCGATTTCGATCGTCGGGGCACCGCTGCGTCCGTCCTCGGAATCACATGGCGCGTAATTGAGCGCGCGTGCCAGGATCCGGGCGGTCGTCGTCTTGCCGACCCCGCGCACGCCGGTCAGCATGTAGGCCTGCGCGATCCGCCCCGTCGAAAAGGCATTGCGCAGGGTGCGCACCATCGGCTCCTGGCCGATCAGGTCTTCGAATGCTTGCGGCCGGTACTTGCGCGCCAGCACGACATAGGGTCCGGCCGCCCCGTTCGCGTCGTCTCCTGTCGAGGTCACGGGCTCCATCCTGGTCAAGCTTTTCGCGGGCAGCCGTTTGCCGGCCGAAGCAGGGTCCAGCGCCCGGGCCGCGTCGCCTTCGACCCGCTACGGCTGCAAGACGGGTTGCGGAGTCGAGGCGAACACGAAGGTCGGCTCGTCTGCCAGCCGGCGCCGGCCGCTCGTGCCGGCGCGTCCCGCCGGTGGTCCATTGCCCTTCGCCTGTGGCCCGTTGCCCCGGTCGGCTTCGACCGGCCCGGCGCACGCGAAGCCGGCAACAGAGGCCGGCCGATAATGATATAGGAGGCTGGTCGGCAACCCGCGTCTTGCTCGTTGGGGCTGCTTCCTTCCGGACCTGACCCGGTTGGCGAGGGACTCGTCCGCCGCCAACCTCCCGCCGGGAGTATTGTCATTCCGCGTCAGGCATGCAAGAGCGCAGCGCAGCCCTCTCCACCACACCGTCCGAAACCGGCATGTTCGCCCTCGATCCCCGCCTCGCCTCCGACACCCGCCACGTGAGCGACCTTGCGCTCTCGGCGGTGCGTCTCATGGACGATCGCCGCTTTCCCTGGCTCATCCTTGTGCCGAGGCGCGCGGGTGCCGTGGAACTCGTCGACCTTGTCGAGGCCGACCGTCTGGTGTTGCTCGAGGAGATCTCTCTCGTCTCGCGCGTGTTGCAGCGCGCGTTCGCACCGGACAAATTGAACGTTGCCGCGCTCGGCAATCTCGTGCCGCAACTGCACGTCCATGTCATTGCACGCTTTCGCGCTGACCCTGCCTGGCCACGCCCGGTCTGGGGTGTCGGTGAGCCCGCCCCCTATGGCGAGGTCGAGGGGGGTGAGCGCGCGGGTCGACTTGCCGAAGCGATCGCCGGTGGCTAGTGCAGCGCATCCGACGTTCGGTACCCGCTCGCAGCACGGTTTCGAACCAAACGTCGGATGCATAAGCTGAACTAGAATCATGAACTTGCTAGTGTTCTTCTTGGCTCCGACACTTGGTCGATCGCGTGCCGCAAAAGGGTGCCAAGTGTCGGAGCCGGAACACCAGAGCCCCAGGGGCGCTTGCTTGCGCATTTGCACGCCGCTCCGCGGGAGCGCAATTGGCTGGAGAGAGCATGCCGACACTCGGGAACGCGCCATTTCTGGACCGGGCGAGCCACAAGCGGGCCAACCACGACTGGCTGATGGAACTTTACCGACAGCCATCGAGCCGCACGATGGTGCTCGTCGAATTGAACCCGGTGATCGTCGGTGCGGGCGAAGGCGTCGAGACCACCCTGAAGTGGTTCTGCCACGAGGACATCGTGCGCTTCGAGCTCGAGCGGGAGATCCCGGTGTTCCTCGGCATCGACGAAGACGGTGTCGGCATTTTCGCGCTGGCACTGTCCGAGCACCGCGCCCGCGCCGTTCATGCCCCGATCGAAACGTTCCGGCCGCAGGTCGACGTGCGCAGCCTCGCCATCCAGGACGTCCTGCCGCGTGCCGAATTGGCCATTGCCGGCGAGGCGCGCGCACTTGCCGCCTGGCATCGGGCGCAGCGCTGCTGCGGGCACTGCGGCGGCTCCAATCGCAAACGCGACGGTGGCTGGAAACTGACGTGCTGGGCGTGCGGGCAGGACCACTTCCCGCGCACCGACCCTGTCGTGATCATGCTGATCGAGGACGGTGACCGTTGCCTGCTCGGGCATGAGCCGCGCTTTCCCGAGGGCCTCTACTCGACGCTCGCCGGCTTCGTGGAACCCGGTGAGGACATCGAGAACGCCGTGCGCCGCGAGACCAAGGAGGAGGCCGGCATCGAGATCGGGCGCGTCGCCTACGTCCAGAGCCAGCCCTGGCCGTTCCCCCACTCGATCATGATCGGTTGCTGGGCCGAGGCTCTCTCTCGCGACATCGTGGTCGACCCGACCGAGGTCGTCGACGCCCGCTGGTTCACGCGCGAGGAGGTCCGCCGCATGCTCGAGGACAAACACGAACTGAACCTGCGCGTGCCCGGCCGCTATTCCATCGCCTGGCGCCTCATCACGCGTTTTGCCGAGGGCTGGTCGCCGTTCCGCTGAGGGGGACGGCGCGGTGCGGCCATTCGAACGGTGCCACGGCACCGGTCGTTCGGCGAGGGCAGCTTGCGCTCGCGCCGACAGTCAATTCTGATCGTGGCGGATCACGCCGGCTTGATTTCCATCCCGTCCGGTCAGACGCAGCGTCCGCCATCCACTTCGAGTGCCACGCCGGTCACGAAACTCGCCTCGTCGCTGGCAAGATAGAGCGCGGCGCCCGCGATGTCGTCCGGCCGCGACATCCGGCCCATCGGGATCGTCGCCAGGAATTTTTTCCGGTTCTCCGGCGTGTCCGGCATGCCCATGAAGCGCTCGAGCATGCCCGTCTCCCCGATCACCGGGCAGAGCGCGTTGACGCGGATGTTCTGCGGCGCCAGCTCGACCGCCATCGACTTGGTGAGGATCACCGCCGCGCCCTTCGAGCCGTTGTACCAGGTCAGGCCGGGTCGCGGTCTGAGGCCGGCGGTCGAAGCCGTGTTGATGATGACGCCGCCGCCACGTTGTTGCATGAGCGGCACGACCTCTAGGGTGGCGAGGTAGATGGCCTTGACGTTGACCGCATAGGTCCGGTCGAATTCCTCCTCGCTGACCTGGAGGAGCGGCTGGTTGACGTGCGTGTAGCCAGCGTTGTTGACCAGGATGTCGAGTCCGCCGAAGGCCTCGACCGCGGTGCCCACCATGCGCGCGACATCCTCGCGCCGGGTGACGTCGGCCGTGACGGCACGCGCATCGTTGGAGATTTCGCGCGCGACGGCCTCGGCGCCCGGGCCGTTGAGGTCGGCGACGACCACCCGCGCGCCCTCGCGCGCGAAGGTTGCCGCGATCGCCCGCCCGAATCCGGAGGCGCCCCCCGTGACGATTGCGACCTTGTCCCTGAGCCTCATGCTGCATCCTCCCTTGCCGGCGCCGCGCCACGGCGCTCGGGCCCGAGAGTTGCTGGCCGTGCGGGACCAGTCAAGCAGCGCCTGAGCTGCTCCTTTCGGCGCCGCCCCTCCCGGGCCGGCGTCGGACGCTCGGTGCTCGGCCTGCGCTGGCAGATCAGCGGGTCGAGGCGATTTCCATCGACCAGGGGCCTGCGGCAGCCTTGGTCGCGGCCGCCTGTGTCGGGCGAAGGCCCGCGGCCGGGGTCGCCTGCGCCGATGCCACGGTGGCCGGGGCCGATGCGGCGGCCGGCGTTTCGCCGGACTGCTGGCCCGAGGCTGGCCTGAGATCGATAGGCGTGCTGGGCGGCTGCGGCGCCGTCATGGCGGCGGCGAGGGCCGATCCAGTGTGCGCCGTTGTCGAAGGGGCGAGGCTGGACCCGTTGAGGTCACCGAGGCTTTCCACCATGGCGAGGTTGCTGGCGAGGCGGCTCGAGGTCTCGCCGTCGTCGCTCGCCGTCTTGGCAACCCGCAGCAATTCCGCAGCCGAACTCGCCGAGCCCGAAAGGGCGTGGGCAAGGGCGAGGTTGTTGAGGATCGCGGGGTTGTTCGGGCTGACGGCGTTCGCCCGCTCGAGTGTCTCGATGGCGCGTTCGCGTTCGCCGAGCTGGGCGAGCGAGGCGCCAAGGGCCGAGAGCGTCCGCCAGTCGGGGCTGGCCGGATCGACGGCCTTCATCAGGATGTCGCGAGCCAGCTCCACCTCGCCGAGTTTGAGGGCGAGACGGCCATATTCCGAGGCGATCCGCTTGCTCTGACCGTTCGCCATGTGGGCCCGCTCGAGGACGGCGAGGGCGCGGCGTTCTTCGCCGATGTAGCGCAGGTTCTGCGAGTAGGCGACGGCGGTCGCCTCGTCGCCGGGTTTGGCGATGAAGCGCTGGCCCCAATAGGAGACCGATTCCTGGATCTCGCGCGGCGACGGCTTGCCGGCTTCGCTCGTCGAGACGGGAGCTTCGGCAGGCGCCGCGCTCAGACCGGCAAGGCTCAGCGCCTCGCCCGCCTGCGAGCAGGCCCCGAGCGTCAAGGCCGCGAGACAAGCTATTGCGACCGGTAGGAAGCGACCGGCGGGGGCAGACACGGAACGATCGTGCGACGACATGGTTTGACCTCGTCCGCCGCCAAGGGGCGGGTTCGTTTCTCTCTGGCGTTACATTGTGGGACAAAGCTCAAGAATTGCTTAAGCATGGGCAAGGAGTGCACGCACACCCGGCGCCCTCGCCGGCACTTCTTGGCGAAGTCGGAGGAAAAGGCTTAGAAGTGGCTCCTTCGATCCCACGAGACCGAAGGAGCCGCCATGGCCAGGAAATCCGCCTTCGAAATCGCCCGTCGCGCCGGCGAAGCCTTCGTTCCCGAGCGCGATGCCGGTGGCGCAACGCCGCTTTGGCTGGTCTGGGGCGACGATCTTGCCTCGATCCAAAAGGCGATCGGCAAGGCCGGCCAGGCGTGGCTGGAGGCGACCGCATTCAAGCCGGCGGCCGGCGCGTTCGCACTCCTTCCCGGCACCAAGGGTGAGCTCACCGCCGTGGTCGGCTGCCTCGATGCCGCATCGCCCGAAACGCCCTTCGGGCCGTTCGCCCTCGGTCAGCTCGCGAGCGATCTGCCGCCCGGCGACTATCGGCTCGCCAACCCGCCGGCCGATCCGCATCTGGCCGCTCTGCTCGTGACCGGCTGGGCACTCGGGGGTTACGAGTTCACCGCCTACCGCCCGCAGCGCGCCAAGCGCGCCTCGCCCCGCGCCCGGCTGGCCCTTCCGGATGGCTTGCGCCGCCGCGCCATCGAGGACGTCGTCGTCGCCGTCACCTTCGCCCGCGATCTCGTCAACACCCCCGCCAACGACCTCGGCCCCGACGAACTCGAGGAGGCCGCGCGTGCCCTCGCCAAGGTCCATGGGGCCGAGTTGCGGTCGGTCGTCGGCGATGCCCTCCTCACCGAGAACTTTCCGATGATCCACGCGGTCGGCCGCGCCAGCGTGCGCGCGCCGCGCCTCGTCGAATTGCGCTGGGCGCCTCCCCGCCTCGCCAAGTCCGCACCCCGCCTCGCGCTCGTCGGAAAGGGCATCTGTTTCGACACCGGTGGCCTCGACATCAAACCGGCATTGGGCATGCTGCTGATGAAGAAGGACATGGGTGGCGCGGCGAGCGTGCTCGCGCTGGCCCACATGGTGATGAGCGCCAAGCTCGCCGTCGACTTGCGTGTGTTGCTGGCCGTCGCCGAGAACAGCATCTCGGGCAACGCCTTTCGCCCGGGCGACGTGCTGACGGCGCGCAATGGCAGCACCGTCGAGATCCAGAACACCGACGCCGAGGGTCGCCTGGTTCTCGCCGATGCCCTGGCCCTCGCGGACGAGGAGAAGCCGGACGACATCGTCTCCTTCGCCACCTTGACGGGGGCCGCCCGCGTCGCCCTTGGACCGGACCTGCCGCCGCTCTATTCGACAGACCCGGCCTTCGCCGAGGCCCTCGCCGGGGCCGGCCGCGAAGTGCTCGACCCGCTCTGGCCGATGCCGCTGTGGCGCCCCTATGCCAAGATGCTCGCGACGCCGATCGCCGATGTGAACCACGCTTCCGACAGCCCATTTGGCGGCTCGATAACAGCCGCGCTCTTTCTCGAGCGTTTCGTCAAGGCGGCCAAGCGCTACACCCATCTCGACATCTACGGCTGGGTGCCCGCACGCCGGCCGGCGAGCCCCAAGGGGGGCGAGGCGCAGGGCGCGCGCGCGCTCTTCCACCTTCTAGAGCAGCGCCATGGGTCCGCCTCATAGCATCGCCAACGTGCGCCGCCATTCATGTGAGACCGACGGGAACGTCACCATGTCGCAAGAGCCGCCCGATCGCCGATTGCATGCCTACCGTCCCGATCTCGCCGATCGCGCCCTTCAGGGCGTTGTGGAGGCTGAGCGCTTCGTCGACGGCGAGGTGCGCCATGTCGCCGCCGCCAAGCTCGCTGTCCGCAGGGAGCCGTCGCACGGCGCGCGCCTCGAGACCGAGGCGCTCTGCAACGAGATGGTGCGCGTCTTCGAGGATCAGGGCGGCTGGGCCTGGGTGCAGCTGCAATCGGATGGCTACGTTGGCTACGTCGAGAGCGCCGCGCTCGCCCGCGGCCCGTCTCTTTCAGCCCATCGCATCGCCGTCCCTCGCACGTTCGTTTTTCCGGAGCCCGATATCAAATCGCGTCCCCTCGGCGTGCATTACCTCGGCGCCATCGTCGGCGTTTCCGACGAGGAGGCGGGCTTCGTCCGTCTCGCTTCGTCCGATCGGGGTGGGCTCGGACCGGGGTATGTCCACGCAGCGCACGTCGTGCCGCTGCGCCGCGTCACGCCGGATTACGTGGAGGTCGCGACGCACTTCATCGGCGTGCCCTATCTCTGGGGTGGCAAATCCGCCGATGGCATCGACTGTTCCGGACTCATCCAGGTCTCGCTGACGGCGGCCGGCATCACTTGCCCGCGCGACAGCGATATGCAACTCGCGGAACTCGGCGAGTTGCCCGAGGACCCGACGAGCCTCGGGCGTGGCGACCTCATTTTCTGGAAGGGCCATGTCGGCATGATGTTGGATGCAACCCGCCTGTTGCATGCCAACGCCCATCATATGATGGTGACGAGCGAACTGCTCGACCAGGCCGTCGAGCGGATCACCGAACGCACCGGAGAGAGTATTCTCGGCGTACGCCGCCTCTATGGCGAGGCAGCCGGGGGCTGATCGGCATCTAGAGTTCTTCAGTGCGTTCCGCGATCCGCGGCTCCGTGATCTCAGTGGCTCGTGCCGCGCCGTCCGCGGCTCCTTGTGCCTGGTCCGCGTCGTGCCGGGTTTCCACCACCACCGGCATGCGTTGATGGATGATCATGATCTTCTGCCAGATCTTGCGCGAGAGGTCTGTCGTCAACTGTTCGATCTCGTTGACCGTTTCCGTCACCGCACGGTCGTCGAGGCTCTGGGCATAGAGCGCGGCGACCTTGCCCGTCAGGGACAGCATTTCCGAGCAATAGTCGAGATAACGGGTCAGCTCGAACGGCGTCATCGTGCGTGCTGGCGAGTGGGCGGTTCTGTGCTCACCCTCGACCAGGACGCCCGGGTCCTTGGTGAGTTGGTGCATGTCGATCACGTGCACGATGGCGCGAAGCCCGTGCAGATCGCGCAGCGCCCGACCCCGCTTCACCCGCCGTTCGACCGTCGCCAGAAAAAAGGCCGCCGCCCCCATCAGCACGACGACGTTGAAGAACGCCTCGATGCCCTGCAGCACGCCGAAGAGGTCGTCGGTGGTGCGCTTGACCTGGATGATGTTCGTGACCGCGATCAGCACCGCGAGCCCGATCGCCATGAGCAGGCCGACCGCGAGCCGCAGGGTCCAATTCGGCTCCTTGATCTTCTCGGCCCGGGCACTGGTCTGCGCAGCGAGGTCGGTCAGTTCTCGCGCAACGCTCGCCAGACCCGCTCCGGCGAACCGTTCCTCGATGCGCAGGGTGAGGCGCTCGAGCGTCTGGATGATCTTGTTCGGGTCGAGCCGGCGGTACATGTCTCGTTTCGTCTCCGCCGGTTGGCTGCCTTCGGGTGGCTGTCGAGCCGACCCTCCCGCTTCATGGGCGGTTGCCCCGCGCTCAAGCCGCCAAGTCGTCGCGCGCCTGCCGCGCGGCCTCGACGATGAGCCAGCTCCCCATGAGCATCGCCAGCGCTGCGGCTGCCAGTTTGCCCGACGGACCGGCGACCGCAAGATCGAACGGCTTGCCGAAGTAGGCCGCCATGAATGCGATGAGCGCAAGTGGATAGAGCGCCACACCGAGCCAGGCGCCCGGGGTGCGCCTCTGCTGGCCGCGGACCAGCATCGCCATGCTCGGCCAGAGCAGGACCGTCAGCAGCGCCATGTGTCCGATCACGACCTCGGTCGTACCCGTCGCGAGCGCCTGATAGGACAGCCCCGCCGCCGCTCCGCAGGCCGCCAGCACGGCGCCGAGACCGGCGGCAACGGCGGTCATGACGAGACCATATCGCACCCCGCCAGCGCCTTGGAGTGCGCGCGTCAGCAACGCATTGCTCCGGCGCAGCGGCGTTGCGACAATTGCCCGGGTCACATTGTCGAACGTCGGCGGCAGCAGGTTCATGGGACATCCTGTCGGGTTCAATTGGAAGGCTCAACCTTCTGACATGTAACGGTTAATGTACGATTAACCCTGACGTCGCGTGTGCTTGCCGGTCATTCGGCGCGGCCCATTCAGCTGCGCCGTCCGAAGCCGGTCTGGCCGCGCCCGCCACCCGATGGATGCGATCCGGCAGCCGATCCCACGCCCCGGCGTGCCGCGCCCGCACGCGCGTCGATCGGTTTGGAGTAGCGTCCCTCGGGCGCGCGCCCGCCCCCCATTCCCCCGGCGTGAGCGACGGCGAAGCGCTGGCCGTCGAGCGAGGGCACGGCCCCGCGCATCGCCTCCTCGGCCTTCGCCATCCAGGCTGCATCGCTCACTGCATCGCTGGTATCCCTGCCGCCACCGGCCGCACCGCGCGGCGATGAACCAAAACCGGTGCCGTTGGGCGAGGGACCGTAGCGATTGTCGCCCGCGTTGCCTGGAAAGAACCCGAGCCAGATCATCATGGCGACGTTGATGAGGATCGCCAGAACGATGAACATGCCGCCGAGCGCGTTGAGCAGGAACGGCACGCCGTAGATCGGGATGAGGAGCGCCGCGGACTGACCGAGGTCGTGCAGCCGCTTGGACGTTATGGCGAGCGAGCACCAGACGAGGACGAGGAACGCCGCGAGCCCGACGCCGGCGAGCGGCAGCATCATCTCGACCTTCTGCTCGGACGTGAGCGTATCGACGTCGACCGCTCCGATCCCGAGATTGCCGGCCGTCACGATCCCGAAGAGGAAGAAGCACCACACGAGCACGCCCATGATGAGGGCAGAGACCCAATAGTGCAGGCGGTTGATGCGTCCTTCGAAGGAAAAGAGGAAGCCGAGCAGTGACATGACCCCACCATGGCGTGAGCGTGAGCGCAAATCGTCACCGGCCGGGGAGGAGCGGTCCGGATCGCCATGATGTTAGCTGGGGAAGACTGCAATGCCGTCTAGACGTCGTTCAGAATTGTCCTGCTGCGGGCAACCCGGTGTTAAGCCGGGTCGCTGCCCGCCTCAGTCGCGCAGCAATTCGTTGATCGACGTCTTGGAACGCGTCTGTTCGTCCACGCGCTTGACGATGACGGCGCAATAGAGCCCGGGTTGGCCGTCCTTGCCGGGCAGCGTGCCCGGAACGACGACGGAATAGGCCGGCACCTCGCCGCGGTGCACCTTGCCCGTTTCGCGATCGACGATCTTCGTCGAGGCGCCGAGGTAGACGCCCATGGACAGCACCGCCCCCTCGCGCACGATGACACCCTCGGCCACTTCCGAGCGCGCGCCGATGAAGCAATTGTCCTCGATGATGACCGGTCCGGCCTGAAGCGGTTCGAGCACACCGCCGATGCCCGCCCCACCCGAAATGTGGCAGTTCTTGCCGATCTGCGCGCAGCTTCCAACGGTCGCCCAGGTATCGACCATGGTGCCGCTGTCGACATAGGCTCCGAGATTGACGAAGGACGGCATCAGCACGACGCCCGGCGCGATGTAGGCCGAGCGCCGCACGGTGCAGTTCGGCACCGCCCGAAAGCCTGCCGCGCGGAATCGTGCCGCATCCCAGTCGGCCCACTTCGAGGGCACCTTGTCCCACCACGTGCCGCCGCCGGCGCTCCCCGATATCGTGCTCATGTCATTGAGGCGGAAGGAGAGCAGAACCGCCTTCTTGAGCCACTGATTGACCCGCCAGCTGCCGTCTCCGGCGCGCTCTGCTACGCGCGCCCGTCCGCTGTCGAGGAGGTCGAGTGCGCCCTCGACCGCCTCGCGGACCGCGCCTCCGGTCGCGGGCGTTATCCCGTCGCGCGCCTCGAAGGCCGCGTCGATGGTCTTGGATAGCTCGGCTATTGGCGTGTCGGCTGACATAGGGCTCGTGCTCGTCGATGGGCCGGTCGCAGGACCAGGCTGGCGTTGTGGTGGCACTTCTGCGGGCCGGCGGGCCGGGTTGTCAACATCGCGTCGGCCGCCGTTCGAACGGCCGCGAGGCGGGTGCCCGGCACGATCTCGCGACTTGCCCGGTGTTGTTCGATGAATGCCACGTGAACGGGTTGATAAGTGGCGGTTCAGGTTGGCAATTCCAAACTCGTCCGACGTGGGGGTCGCACTGGCGCGAGGCCGGGGCGGCAGGAATTTTGATAACACGACAACAATAACCGAAACGAAGAGGAGTTCAGCAATGACTCGCAAGATGATCCTGGCGGCCGCGGTCTGCCTCGCGGCGTCCGTTGGCGCGGTGGCGCCCGCCGCTGCCCTCGAACTGCCCAAGCGCCCAGCCGTCGACAACCTCGTCGAAGACGTCGCCTACGGCAAGCGCTGCACCGCCGTCGCATTGACCATACGTGGCCGAGCGGTCCCCGGCACGCGCAAGTCTGCCAGTGGCTGGCGGGCCTGCGCCCGTGCGCTGCGGCGCTGCAATGTGGCGCTGAACTGGCGTCAGGCGCGTGGCCTCAACCCCTACGCGCACTGTGCGATCGTGCGCCACTCCGGCCCGGCGCTCTATTACAACTGGTAACCGACGCGGCTCGCCAGCCCTTGGGCGGCGGGCCATCGAGGTCGAACCGAGAGCATGGGCGGCCGCGGACCGAGAGGTTCGCGGCCGCTTTGCGTCGAGCAGCGGTGATCCGAAGGGCGGTCCGTCGCAACGGCCCTTGCGGTCGAGGCCCTCGCCGGGCAACGTGCGCGCGCGGTAGCCCATTGTGGGTTGAACCCGCTGACCGATTGTCCTGCCGAGAGTCCTGAGATGGCCAAGATCACGACGGTCTCCCCGTTCGCCCCCGTTCGCCTCGCCACCCTGCCGCCAGTCGACGGCGTGCGCTTTGCCACGGCCGAGGCCGGCATCCGCTACAAGGGGCGCACCGACCTCATGGTCGCGGTGCTCGAGCCGGGCACGACGGCGGCCGGCGTCCTGACACGCTCGTCGACCGCTTCGGCGGCCGTCCATGCCTGCCGCCGCTCGCTCGCCGCCGGCGGGCGCGCCCGCATTCTCGTGGTCAATTCCGGCAACGCCAACGCATTCACCGGGCTGAAGGGCGATGAGGCCGTCGCCGCGACCGTTGCCGCCGCCGCCGCCGCCGCTGGCTGTGAGGCGAGCGAGGTCTATGTTTCCTCGACGGGCGTGATCGGCGAGTCGCTCGAAGCGAGCCGTTTCACGCATCTCCTTGCCGGTCTGGTCCGGGATGCCGGCGCCGACCGTTTCGAGCCCGCCGCCCGTGCCATCATGACCACCGACACCTATCCCAAGGTTGCAACGCGGGCCGCCGGGATCGGCGACACCGGGGTCACGATCAATGGCTTTGCAAAGGGCGCCGGCATGATCGAGCCGAACATGGCCACCATGCTCTGTTACATCTTCACCGACGCGGCCATCGCCGGGCCTGTTCTCCAGCGCCTGCTGTCGGCGCATGTCGAGACGACCTTCAATTGCATGACCGTCGACGGTGACACCTCGACCAGCGACACCTGCCTCCTCTTTGCGAGCGGTGCCGCCTCCGCCCGCGGTCAGGTGCCGGTGACCGACATCGCCGACCCGCGCCTTGCCGCTTTCGATGCCGCCCTCGGCGACCTCATGCGCGATCTCGCGATCCAGGTCGCCAGGGACGGGGAGGGGATCTCGAAATTCGTCACCTTCCATGTCGCCGGTGCCACCGATTTCCGCGCCGCGCGCGCCATTGCCAAGTCGTGCGCCAATTCGCCGATCCTCAAGACCGCGATTGCCGGCGAGGATCCGAATTGGGGGCGCGTGGTCATGGCCGTCGGCAAATCGGGCGAGAAGGTCGACCAGCGCCAGCTGACGATCTGGTTCGGGCCGCACTGCGTGGCGCGATCTGGCGAGCGGGCCGCCGAGTACGACGAGGCGACCGTCGCCGCCTACATGCGCAATGCCGAACTCGAAATCCGGATCGACGTCGGGGTCGGCTCGGCGAGCGCAACGGTTTGGACGTGCGACCTCACGCACGACTACGTCTCGATCAACGCGGACTACCGCAGCTGAGCGGCGAGTGCCGCAAGCTTGCCGCGAATTCTCTTTCAAGAATGCGTCTTAGATGAACTTTTACCAGGCCTTTTGGCGGTGTCTTAACGGCTGGCGGGCATAGTCGGAGGCGAGCATGGGTCGCAGCATCTTACTGGTCGCGGCCTGCGCGCTGGTCGACGAGGATGGCCGCGTACTGCTCGCGAAGAGGCCGCAAGGTCGCAAGATGGCGGGGCTGTGGGAGTTTCCGGGCGGCAAGGTCGAGCCGGGAGAGCAGCCTGAGAATGCGTTGATCCGCGAACTCCGCGAGGAGCTCGGCATCGATGTGTCGGCAAGCTGTCTCGCGCCGCTCACCTTCGCGAGTCATGCCTACGAGGAATTTCATCTCCTCATGCCCCTGTGGGTGTGCCGGAGATGGAAAGGAGAGATTGTCGCGCGTGAGGGCCAGGAGTTGTCCTGGGTGCGCCCTGTGCGCATGAAGGATTATCGGATGCCGCCTGCGGATGTTCCGCTCGTGGCGGTCTTGAGGGACCTGCTCTGAACGCAGCGGGTCGTTCTGGGTGTGTAATCGGGGAGGCGTGGGGCCATGCAGGATTTGTCGAGAAATGCTGATGCGTCCTGCCAGGGTGGCGCGACGTCGGGGCGCATTCTGCGCTCGGCCGGCCTTGCCCGGTTCTGGCGGGATCGCAAGGGTGCGACCGCCATCGAGTACGGCCTCATCGCCGCGCTCATCGCCATCGGCATGCTGACCGGTCTCCAGGACATGGCCCAGACCATCGTCGATACCTATCAGTACATCCTCGACCAGTACCGCGTCGCCAACAGCTGACACGGCTCCGCATTCGCGAGGCGAGGAAAAGAAGGGCGCGGTGATCGGGGGGTCGCCGCGCCTTTCTCGTGTCCTATCGGTCGCCACCTTCCGTTTCGCTCCCGTCCGCGTCGGGGTCGCGGGGAGTTCCACCGTCCTCGACTTCGGGCGGGTCCCTCGTTGTCAGCGCATCCGCCAGTCGCATGCGAGCACTGCCCGGCCGCAGCGGCTTCTGTTGGCTCGGGTCCGGTGCCCAACCGGTCATCGTCAAGATCTCGACGGTTGCGCTGACGCGCCCATCCGGCTCCCCATGGTCGCGTGTATAGTTCTCCACCATCCTGGTCAGCACGCTTGCGGGAAGAAAAGAGCGGCTTCGCTCGAACAGCGTGTTGGTCGCGCCCATGGCTCTCAGATCCGCCAGCAGCGTCAGCGCATGGCGATAGCGCACCGTGATCGTCTCGCGGTCCGCCACAGGCAGCGCGAACCCCGCTCTCTGCAGCAGCGCTCCGGCTTCGCGGACATCGAGCATCGGCGCCACGTGCGGGCTGGCGCCCAGCCCGACTTCTGCCTCCGCCGAAAGGAACGCGGCGCGCAATTCGCCGAGCGTTTCACCTCCTGCCACAGCGAGCAGCGCGAGGCCGTCCGGCCGCAGCGCCCGTCGGATCTGAACGAGCGCCCCGGGCAGGTCGTTGACGTCCTGCAATCCGAACGGCGAGACGACGAGGTCGAGGCTCGCCTCGCCGCAGGCCAGCGCCTCCTCGTCGGTCACGATGGCCCGTGTCCCGAGGCTGCGGGCGAGTCGCAGGTCACGCTCGCTCGCGATCAGCGTCTCGATGCCGAAGCGGCCATCCAGCGCTTCGAGCGCCGACGCCGATCCAGCCCCGAGCACCAGCGCGGTCCCGAACCGCCTGTTGATCGCGCCGAGCCGCTCGACGAAGTCCTGCATGACGCGCGCATGGAGGAAATCGGGTGGCGTTCCGTGCTCGAGCGCGCGGATCCGGCGACGGATCGCCAGCGCCCTGTCGAATGGCCGGTTGTCGTTCATGCCGCGAGCCGTCATGCTGGTTGCCGCCTCGTGGGGCCGAGGCACGGCACCTTCAAAGCGCGGTTTTCCATGGTCTGGCAACGGCTGATGCGCTTGGGTTGGAACAGCGGCACCGATGCCGGTGCCGTGACCGCGCCAGAGGGGCCGTCGGGTCTCGCCTCTGGAGCGGACCGTGGCGCGCTCCGGCTGGTGCGCCGGCTCTTTGCTTCCGCCCTCGACCTACTCGTGCCACCGACCTGTCTCGCCTGCCGCGCGCCGCTCGCCGTTCCCGGCCGCGTCTGCGGCGGTTGCTGGAGCCGCATCGACTTCATCACCGCGCCGCGTTGCGACCGGCTCGGCATTCCGCTGCCCTTCGATGTCGGGCCCTCGGCGGTATCGGCCGCCGCCCTCGCCGCTCCCCCGATTTACGATCGCGCCCGCATCGTCGCCGCCTACGACGGTGTGATGCGCGACATGGTCCACGCCTTCAAATACGGCGACCGCCACGACGCGACGGACCTCTTTGCCGGTTGGCTGGTGCGGGCGGCCGGCGACGTGATCGAACCGGGAGACCTCGTCGTGCCCGTTCCACTCGACCGCTGGCGGCTCATGGAGCGCCGCTACAATCAGGCTGCCCTCCTGGCCGCCGCGCTCGCTCGTGCGACCCGTTGCCAATATGCCCCGACCCTCCTCGAGCGCACCAGGAGGACCACCAGCCAGGTCGGGCTTTCGGCGAGCGAGCGTGTGCGTAACGTCGCTGGCGCCTTTCGCGTCGCGCGTGCCTGGCGTGCGGGTCTGGCCGGACGGCGCGTGCTGCTGGTCGACGATGTCGTGACGACGGGGGCCACGCTCGATGCCTGCGCCAGGGTGTTGCGGCGGGGCGGCGCGGCCAGCATCAACGTCGCGGCGCTCGCGCGTGTTCTCGATCCGACTCGCCCGCCCGTCTGATTTCGCCGCCGGCAGCGCATCGCCACCCTTTGAAAATCACCGCCGTGCCGCTACCTTCACGGGGTTGCGAGCGCACGGAAAGTCCATGAAGCCGATCACCATCTACACCACCATGATGTGCCCCTATTGCAGCCGGGCCAAGTCACTGCTCCAGAGCAAGGGCGCGGCCTACGAGGAGATCGATGTCACGTTCGATCCGGCTGGCCGTGCCGCGATGCGCGAACGGGCCGGCGGGCGCAACACGGTGCCGCAGATCTGGATCGGTGATCGCCACGTCGGCGGGTGTGACGATCTGATGGCGCTCGAGCGGGCGGGCCGGTTGGATGGCCTGCTCGAGGGATGAGGGGCGGTTGCGGGACCGGACGGGTTGGGCCGTGAGCGGCGAGATATCGATGGATCGGGAGACGAGGCGATGACGGCACGGACATTGAGGGTTGCGCTGGCCCAGCAGCGGGCGACGCGCGACATCGCCGAGAATCTGGAGATCACCAGGCGTCAGGTCCGCGAGGCCGCCGCCGCCGGGGCCCAATACGTCCAGACGCCCGAATGCACCAACACGCTCGAGCTCGACAAGCAGCGCCTGCGCGCCTCGATCTCCGACGAAGCGGGCTGCACCGTGCTCGCCGCCTTCCGCGACCTTGCCCGCGAGACCGCCGTCTGGCTCCACATCGGCTCTATGACCTTTCTCGAGCCCGATGGGCGCATCGCCAACCGCTCGGTGCTGATCGCGCCGGACGGTCGGCTGGTCGCGCGCTACGACAAGCTGCACATGTTCGATGTCGATCTGGACGGCGGAGAGAGCTACCGAGAATCCCACACGTATCGTGCGGGAGGCGAGGCGGTGGTCGCCGAGATCGGCCGTGCGACGCTCGGCCTCACCATCTGCTACGACCTGCGCTTTGCCTACCTCTACCGGGCCCTCGCCCAGGCGGGCGCCGAGATCCTCACGGTTCCGGCCGCCTTCACGCGCCAGACCGGCGAGGCGCACTGGCACGTGCTGTTGCGCGCCCGCGCCATCGAAACCGGTTGCTATGTCATGGCGGCTGCCCAGGGCGGGCGCCACGACAGTGGCCGCGAGACCTATGGCCACAGCCTCGTCGTCTCGCCGTGGGGCGAGGTCATCGCTGAGGCCGCCGGCGACGAGCCCGGCCTCGTTCATGCAACACTCGATCTTTCTGCCGTCGGCATTGCGCGCGGGCGTGTTCCGGCGCTGCGCCACGACCGCACCTTTCCGCTCCGCCGTTACATCGAGGATGGCGATCTCGTCCTCGAGAGCATGGGAGTTCGTGAGGCATCATGATCCGCTATGCGCTCCGCTGCCCGGCCGAGCACGAATTCGAGGCATGGTTCCGCTCGAGCGGGGATTTCGACCGGCAGGCGGCGGCGGTCCTGCTGTCGTGTCCTGTGTGTGGCAGTTCCGAGGTGACGAAGGCGTTGATGGCGCCGAACCTCAATGCCAAGTCGAACACCCGCCCCGAGGCGCCGTCGCTGGCCCATGCTGGCGAACCGGATGCTGGTCCCGTCGCGGCGCCGGTGCACGCCGCCAACAGCCCCACCGCCTGGTTCGCCGGGCTTGCGCCCGAGCAGCGTGAACAGATGCTGGAACTGGCCCGCCGGGTGCGCGCCGCCGCCGAGGCGAGCAGTGAGGATGTCGGCGACCGTTTTCCCGAGGAGGCCCGCCGCATCCACTACGAGGAGGCCGAGCCCCGAGGCATCCGTGGCGAGGCGACCCTTGCCGAGGCCCGCGAGCTGCTCGAGGAAGGCATCGAGATCCTCCCCTTGCCGATCCTGCCCGAGGACCGCAATTGAACGCACGTAGGATGCCCTCGCCGCCACGAAGCGCCGAGGTGCGTCGGGTTGTCGGGTGCTGATCGACAGTTGGGAGGGACCGTGGAGCGAAGTGCTGTCATTTTCGACATCGATGGGCCGCTTCTCGATTTCACCGAGGCCGAGGAGTTGGTGTACTTCGAGCCATTCGAGCGGCGTTATGGGTTGACGGGTCTGTCGTCGGACTGGGAGACCTACGCGATCCGCAACGATCTCGAAATATATCGAGAAATCATCTCGACCCACCTTGGCCGACCGCTCTCGGACAGTGATTTGTGGTCGCTGGCGGAGGACTATTTTCAGGCCCTGCGTGATGGTTATGCGAGCGGTAGGCTGAAGGTCGTCGCCGTTGATGGGGCGCTCGAGCTGCTGGAGCGGTTGAGCGCTGTGAAGGGCTTGGTTCTTGGAACGGCGACGGCGAATTTCCTGGAGGTCGCGCGGCAGCGGCTGTTGATCGCCGGTATGTGGCGGCACGTCGAGGCCTATCCGGGCGCCGCCGAAGGTGGCGGTTCCAAGTCGAGGATATTGGAGCGTGTGCTCGATGAATTGTGGGCGGATCACCGAATATCGCGGAGCCGCATCGTGTTTCTGGGAGACAATCTGAACGACCTCGAGGCGGCGAGATCGAATGGCGTGCACTTCATCGGATTTCACGTTGCCCCCGAACGGCGCGAGCGTCTGCGACGGGCTGGCGCCGAACTGGTCCTTGGAGATCACGAGGCGACGTGGACGAATATTCAGGAAATATTGGGGCTTTCGAAAGCGGATTGAAATGCCCCGTCACGGTACGGCGCCTCTCGTCGACTGGCGCGGCCGGAAGGTCCGCGTTGCCTCGAAATCCACCGCACCCCTCGCCGCTCCGCCTCGACCTTCCCTTGGCCGAGCCGCTTGCATCGCGATCAGTCCTGCGGCTCGGTTATCCAATAGGTCGTCGGCGGGTGGGCGACGAACAGATGCCGGGTGCAGCAGTCGGAATGCTCCGTGCCGACCTCTGCTCCGCAGCGGCAGACGCGGTTGGGACCATCGAGACCGTCGAGCCCACAGCAGCCGCTGAGCCTCATTGCGTTTTTCGTCCGCGAGACGCATGCGGAGATGTCCGCCAGATTGATCCATGATTGTGGTGCCGGATTGGACGGCGGGTTTCTCCGCGACCCGAGGTACTCACGAAGCACTTCGCCTTCCATCATGAGTGCCAGCCCGACGGGAACCGGCGCCTCCCCCGCGTTGCAGTTCAATTTGCAATGGTCGCGCGCTGCTCGGGCGCTGCGGATGGGTTTCAACCAGTTCGTCAAGCGCGCGTTGCAGGCGAGGCAAAAAAGTGCTGTGGTTGTCAGGGACATGCGTTGGGGCACCCGTGGCAGTGTGTTGAATCCTCGCGCAATTTCTTGCGCCCTTGCTGCGGGTTGTCCACCCGGGCGAGCGGCAGGGCCGACCGCCTCGGGCTCGCGGCGTGCCGGGGGTGCCGTTCGCTGTTCGCCCCTCGGCCCCGTACCCGCCCGTCTAACTCCGCCGCGCCGCCATGAGATAATTGACGTCGAGGTCGCCTGAAAGCGACCAGACATCGCGGAGCGGATCGTACGTCATGCCGCGTTCGCTCGTCACCGCGGCGCCCGCCGCCTCGATGGCGCGCCGCAACTCCTCGGGCTTGACCAGCTTTTCGTAGTGGTGCGTGCCGCGCGGCAGCCAGCGCAGCACGTATTCCGCCCCGACGATGGCCAGCGCGAACGCCTTCAGCGTGCGGTTGATGGTCGAAAAGACCAGCACGCCGCCAGGCCGCGTCAGCGCCGCGCAGTGCCGCACCATCGCCGGCACGTCCGGCACGTGCTCGATCACCTCGAGGCAGAGCACCGCATCGAAGCTTTCGCCCGCCGAAACGAGGCTCTCGGCCGTCACGTTCCGGTAGTCGATCTCGAGGCCGACCTTGCGTGCATGAACGCGCGCCGCCTCGATCCCCGAGCCTGCCGGATCGATGCCGACGACTTCGGCACCCAGCCGACAGAGTGGCTCCGAGATCAGTCCGCCACCGCAACCGATGTCGAGCACCCTCAAGCCGGCGAGGGGATGCGCCTTGCCGGGATCGCGCTCGAAGGCGCCCGCCAGCGCGTCGCGGATGAAGGAGAGCCGCGCCGGCGCGATCTGGTGCAGCGGACGGAACTTGCCGCGCGGGTTCCACCATTCGTCGGCGAGGCGCGAAAAGCGCTCGACCTCGGCGGGATCGACGTTCGCTGCGGGCCCGTTCGCGCTCGTCGTCATCTGGCACCCTCCTCGGTTGGCCTCGGCGTGCGCGCATCGGCGCGCCATGCCATCTCTACGTGCTGGCCCTGGCCGTTGGCCCACACTCCAGGGCCCGTCGACGCCGGCACGTCCCTGGTCATATCGCGCACGTTGCGATCATGCACGTCTGGCACTATGAAGGCGCTGACGGAGCCGGCGCCGGGCGGCGCGCGATGATGTCTTCCTGATGAACGGGCAAGTCGCACCGATCCCTCGTCCGGTCGGCGCGGCACCATGCCCCACATGCATGGGCCCAGCGGCCCTTCGAGCGGAATCCGGCGACCATGGGCACATTGGTGATGAAATTCGGCGGCACTTCGGTCGCGGATGTCGGGCGCATTCGCAACGTCGCCCGCCACGTCAAGCGTGAGGTCGATGCCGGCCATCAGGTCGCGGTCGTGGTCTCGGCCATGGCGGGCGCCACGAATCAGCTCGTCGCCTGGACGCGCGAGGCCTCGCCCCTCCATGACGCCCGCGAGTACGATGCCGTCGTCGCCTCGGGCGAGCTCGTCACGGCCGGCCTGCTCGCCATCGTGCTCCAGTCGATGGGCATCCAGGCCCGCTCCTGGCAGGGCTGGCAAATCCCGATCCGCACCAGTGGTGCGCACGGCTCGGCCCGGATCGAGGCGATCGAGGCGGGCGAACTGCGCACGAGGCTCGCGCGCGGCGAGGTCGCGGTGATCTGCGGCTTCCAGGGTGTGAGCGATCTCAATCGCGTGACAACGCTCGGGCGTGGTGGCTCCGACACCAGCGCGGTCGCCGTCGCCGCCGCCCTGGATGCCGACCGCTGCGACATCTATACCGACGTCGACGGCGTCTATACGACCGACCCGCGGATCGTGCCCAAGGCGCGCCGCATGGATCGCATCTCCTATGAGGAGATGCTCGAGATGGCCTCGCTCGGCGCCAAGGTGTTGCAGACCCGTTCGGTCGAACTCGCCATGGTCAAGGGCGTTCGTTTGCACGTGCGCTCGAGCTTCGAGGACCCCGACGCCCTCGCCCCGATGGGGGCCGACGGCGGGTTGGCAGGAACACTGGTTTGTGACGAGGACGAGATCGTGGAACAGCAGATCGTGAGCGGTATCACCTACACGCGTGACGAGGCCCGCATCGGCGTGCTGCACGTGGCCGACAAGCCGGGTGTCGCGGCCGCGATTTTCGGTCCCCTCGCTGATGCTGGGATCAACGTCGACATGATCATCCAGTCGGTCTCCGAGGACGGCGAGCACACCAACATGACCTTCACGGTCCCCGCCGCCGATCTCGACCGCACCATGGCGACACTTCGCGAGAACCGCGACCAGATCGGCTTCCAGCAACTCTCCGGATCGACCGATGTCGTCAAGGTCTCGGTGGTCGGCATCGGCATGCGTTCGCACGCGGGCGTCGCCTCCTCGATGTTCCGTGCGCTCGCCGAGCGCGGCATCAACCTGCAGGCGATATCGACCTCCGAGATCAAGATCAGCGTTCTGATCGATGCCGCCTATACCGAGCTGGCGGTTCGCACTTTGCACACGCTCTACGGCCTCGATCGCGCCTGATCGCGCGTCCGACCGCGCCGGCAGAGCACACCACCCGAGGGCCGGGGGGAGGCCCGAATGTGGTGCGCGGCGGGCCGGCCGAACGCATGATACGACCGACCTGGAACGAAGGGAGGACGAGCACAGATGGTGCATGTCGACGCCGTCCCCCGGCTGCTCATTCGCCGGCTGCGCCAGATCATGGCCGAGCCCGGCTCCGCCCAGGAGCAGCTCGACCGCATCGTCGGTCAGATCGCGAGCCTGATGGTCGCCGAGGTCTGCTCCGTCTACGTGCGTCGGCAGGACGGCTCCCTCGAACTGTTTGCGACCCAGGGACTGAAGCGCGAGGCCGTTCACAACACGCACATGAAGCGTGGCGAGGGCCTCGTCGGCCTGATCGCCGAGCAGGCCAAGGCCATAAATCTCTCCGAAGCCCAATCGCACCCCTCCTTTTCCTACCGGCCGGAAACGGGCGAGGAGGAGTTCCATTCCTTCCTGGGCGTGCCCGTGCTTCGCGGTGGGCGCGTGCTCGGCGTTCTCACGGTGCAGAACAAGACGCGACGCCAGTACACCGAGGACGAGGAGGACGCTCTCCAGACGACCGCCATGGTGCTCGCCGAGGTGCTCGCCGGCACCGTCGAACGCATCGATCCCTCGTTGCCGGACGGGGCTCCGGGCCGCTCGCGCGTGTTGCAGGGCGAGCAGCTTTCGGATGGCCTCGCGCTCGGCCACATCGTGCTGCACGAGCCGCGTGTCATCGTCACCCAACTCGTCTCGGACGATCCCGAGGCCGAGCGCGTCCGTCTCGACGAGGCCATCGTCGATTTGCGGACCGGGCTCGACCGCATTTTCGCGAACCGGGACATTGCCGCTGCCGGCGAGCATCACGAGGTGCTCGAAACCTATCGAATGTATGCCGACGACCAGGGCTGGAGACGTCGGCTGCACGAGGCGATCGCGGCCGGTCTGACCGCCGCCGGCGCGGTCGAGCGCGTTCGCAACGAGATGCGCGCCCGCATGCTGCGCAATGCCGACCCCTATTGGCGTGAGCGTTTTCGCGATCTCGACGATCTATCCGACCGTCTCTTGCGCACGCTGGCCGGCGTTCCCGCCACCGGTGCGCACCAGGTTCTGCCGCCGGACGCCATCCTGGTTGCTCGCACGCTTGGACCTGCCGAACTCCTCGACTACGACCGGGAACGCCTGCGCGGCCTCGTCATCGAAGACAGCGGCGCCACCAGCCACGTCGCCATTGTCGCAAAGGCGCTCGGCATCGCCGCCGTTGGCCAGGCTCGCGGCATCGTCGAGGCGGTCGAGCCCGGCGATCCGGCGATCGTCGATGCCACGGCCGGCGAAATTCACATTCGCCCCGGGCAGGAGGTCATCGGCGCGTTTTCCGACAAGGTGCGGTTCCGGGCCCGCCGGCTGCAGAAATATTCATCTCTGCGCGGCGCGCCGGCGGTGACCCGCGACGGCGTTCGTGTCGCCCTCAACATCAACGCCGGTCTCATGGTCGACCTGCCGCATCTCGAGGAATCGGGGGCCGACGGGATCGGCCTCTTTCGCACCGAACTCGAATTCATGATCTCCTCCTCGATCCTCGGGCGCGATCGCCAGACCGAGATCTATCGCGCGATCCTCGAGACCGCTGGCGAGCGGCCTGTGGTGTTCCGCACGCTCGACATCGGCGGCGACAAGATGCTGCCGTACCTTCGTCACGAGAGGGAGGAGAATCCCGCGCTCGGCTGGAGGGCGATCCGCATGTCGCTGGACCGGACGGGCCTGTTCCGGACCCAGATCCGGGCGCTTCTGCGCGCCGCCGCCGGCCGCGAGCTGCGCGTCATGCTGCCGATGCTGACGGACGTTGCCGAATTCGACGAGGCCCGCCGTCTCATCGACCTCGAAATCGGACTGCTGTCGCGCTTCTCCAGCCCGCCGCCCCGGGGCATCGAGATCGGTGCCATGGTCGAGGTGCCGGCCCTCCTCTTCCAGCTCGACGAGATCGCAAGGCGCGCCGACTTTCTTTCCATTGGCAGCAACGATCTCTTCCAGTTCACCTTCGCCGTGGACCGCGCCAACGAGCGGGTTGCGCGGCGTTACGACACACTTTCGCCAGCGATGCTCTCCGTCATCCGGGCGATCGTCGCGGCCGCGGAGCGTCATGAGACGCCGCTGACCCTCTGCGGAGAGATGGCCGGCCGGCCGCTCGAGGCGATGGTGCTCATCGCGCTCGGCTTGCGTTCGATTTCGATGGCGCCGGCGAGCATCGGCCCCGTCAAGGCGATGCTGCTCGGACTTGATGCGGCCGTGCTGCGGACGTATCTCGATCGGGCGCTCGCGCAAGGGCGGCGCGACGTGCGGGCCGTCGCCGCTGAATTCGCGAGCGCCCATGGCATCGAGATCTGAAGCGCCTGCCCGGTTCCTGCGGAAGGTCAATTGATGGCATCGATTCCCGACGACAAGCTGGAGCGGCTGGTGGCGCGCTGGCAGTTCATTCAGCGCGAGCTGTCGTCCTCGTCCGATCAGGAGACGTTCGTGCGCCTCTCCAAGGAGTTCGCCGAACTCGATCCGATCGTGGCGACCATCGGCGAATTGCGCTCCGCCCGCCGCGAGCATGCCGATCTCGAGGCCCTGATCGACGATGCCGCGACGGACGTCGAGATGCGCGAGTTGGCGGAGGGCGAGATCGGCGAGGCCACCCGCAGGATCGAACAGCTCGAGCACGAGCTTCGCGTGCACCTCCTGCCGCGCGATGCGGCCGACGAAAGGAGCGCCATCCTCGAGGTTCGCGCTGGCGCCGGCGGCGACGAGGCAGCCCTGTTCGCGGCCGACCTCTTTCGCATGTACCAGCGCTACGCCGAGGAGAAGGGATGGAAATCCGAGATCATCAGCGTCTCCGAGAGCGCCATCGGCGGTTATAAGGAGATCATCGCGAACATCCGGGGAGCCGGCGTCTTTGCCCGGCTCAAGTTCGAATCCGGGGTTCACCGCGTGCAGCGCATTCCAGCGACCGAATCGGGCGGCCGCATCCATACCTCCGCCGCGACCGTCGCCGTCCTGCCCGAGGCCGAGGAGATCGACATCGAGATCCGCCCGGAGGATATTCGCATCGACACCATGCGCGCCTCGGGTGCCGGTGGCCAGCATGTCAACACCACCGACAGCGCCGTTCGCTTGACGCACCTGCCGACGGGCCTCATCGTCACCTCGAGCGAGAAGTCCCAACACCAGAATCGCGCCCGCGCCATGCAGGTTCTGCGCGCCCGCCTCTATGAAATGGAGCGTGATCGGGCCGACCGGGAACGTGCGGCACAGCGCCGCGGCCAGGTCGGCTCCGGCGACCGCTCGCAGCGCATCCGCACCTACAACTTTCCGCAGGGGCGCGTGACCGACCACCGCATCGGCCTCACTCTACACAAGCTCGAAGCCGTTCTCGACGGTGTTGCCCTCGACGAGATCATCGACGCTCTGGTCACCGACCACCAGGCGAGCCAGCTCGCCGCCATGGAGTCCGAGGGCGCCAATGCGTGAGACGGACGTCGCTGCGGGTGGCGCAGGTTGCGACCAGGCGGCCAGTGCGCTCGAGGGATGGGCCCGCTCATTGATGGCGGCCGCGACACCGCCGACACTCGAGCGCACGCTCGCGGCCCTGCGTTCCGAGCTTGCACGCGTCGCCGTCGACGCTCCGGCTTTCGAGGCGCGCCAGCTCCTCGCCGAGGCGACCGGGCTCGAGCCTGCCCGTTTGATCGCAGCCTCCGCCGAGCCGTTGGCGGAGCCGGCCGCCGGGCGCCTCGAGATGATGCTGACCCGCCGGCTCGCCGGTGAACCCTTGAGCAGAATCCTCGGACGGCGCGCCTTCATGGGGCTCGATCTGCGGATCACCGCGGACGTGCTCGACCCGCGCGCCGATAGCGAGACGCTGATCGTTGCGGCCGACGAACTCGTGCGAACGGGCCGCCTGAGCGCGCCGC
This sequence comes from Hyphomicrobiales bacterium, assembly GCA_016125495.1. Classification (NCBI taxonomy): domain Bacteria; kingdom Pseudomonadati; phylum Pseudomonadota; class Alphaproteobacteria; order Hyphomicrobiales; species Hyphomicrobiales bacterium. The sequence continues at coordinate 429,092 of WGLQ01000004.1, forward strand.
GGCGAATCCTCGATCTCGGGACCGGCTCGGGCGCTCTCGCGCTCGCCCTTCTCGAGCTGTTCCCCGATGCCGTAGCCACCGCCGTCGACATCAGCGCCCCGGCCCTGGCGGTCGCCGCCGGCAACGCCGTGCGCCACGATCTCGCCCGCCGCATCGCCTTCGTCGCCGGCTCCTGGTTCGATGCCCTGGGTGATCCGGTCGCCGACGCTCGAGGCTATGATTTGATTGTCGCCAATCCGCCTTACATCGCGAGTAGAGAGATGGTCGAACTCGCCGTTGCGGTGCGCGACCACGATCCGAGCGTGGCCCTCGACGGTGGGCCGGATGGGCTGGCGGCCTACCGGGCGATCGTCTCGCGCATCGGCCGGCATCTGTCGCCCGATGGGGCAGCGTTGTTCGAATTCGGGCAGGGACAGGGTGACCTTGTCGAATCGATCGTTCTGGCTGCCGGCCTTGCAATCATGCCGCGTGGCGCACCGACACATCACGATCTCGCCGGTATCGAACGTTTGTTGGTGATCATTCGCACAGCGTGTTGCAGAAACCAGTTGGAATGAGGGAGCATTCCGGTTAGCGTATGGTTCAGGAATCGCCGTACCGGCTTCGAATACGAGAACTTAACCCGCACGCGGTAGTTGTTCGTAGAATCTCCGGTCGTACGTGCGAGCCAAATCACGTCCAGGTCGCCATAGCTGTTGTCGCGCGCTCTCGGCTGGTTGCAGAACCGCCGGGCCTCTCGGCAAAGCGAAACGGGGCGAGGGAGGACCTGGACTGGACGATCGCTGGGACGGATCGAGCCGCGGCCAAGGGGGTTGGCAAGCGCTGTCGACCGCGAGCAGTCCTATCGCGTTTGTGAGGCTGTGCGCATTGCGCCGGGCGGCTTGAACCGCCGACGCTTGGCATAGCGCAAGCGGATCGGCGCGCCACGCGCGCCGGGGTTCTGGCGGGCGAGCCCGCGCAGAGCGAGAACGAATTTGTTCGTTGAAATTGCAGGAGTCCCGAAAGCCCATGAGGCAAGGACAGCAGAACCGCCGCGGCCGCAGCCGTGGCCGCAAGCCGCAGAATCCACTGAGCCGCAACTTCGAATCGAACGGCCCGGACGTGAAGATTCGTGGCACCGCCGCGCACATTGCCGAGAAGTACAATTCGTTGGCGCGAGATGCGCTCGCGTCCGGTGACCTCGTCCAGGCCGAGAATTATCTCCAGCACGCCGAGCACTACAATCGCATCATAATGGCGGCCCAGGCCCACACGCACGGGTCCGGAATGGACGCCAACGGCAATGGCCAGCACCGGCCGAGAAGGCCAGGAGAGGCCGGCTTTTCCACTGATGACGACTACGATGACGACATGGACGGCGACGACGAACCGGCGATGGAGCATATTCCGGGTCGCAACGAGCAACCCGTCGTGCACGATGCCTTCGGCCACACGTCGCAGGCCATTCCGGGCGGCTCGCCCATGGCGTCCACGGAACACGCCGAGCAACACCGCTCCAGTGAGCGCCATGAGCGCGGTGAGCGTCAGGATCGCGGAGAACGTCAGGAGCGCGTAGAACGTCAAGAGCGCGGTGAGCGTGGGGAACGCCACGAGCGCGGCGGCGAGCGGCTCGATCGTTCGCGTCAGCGCCGAACCCGCTCCCATTCGCGCCCCCGAACCCATTCTCACGAGGGCGAGGGTGCCGCCGACGCTCCGGTCGTCAGCACGGGCGAGTCCGTTCAAAGCTGACATCGCCACCCAGGGGAGCGCTCGCCGCGAGCGCCATCCTGCCGAATCAGGGCGCCGCGTCGTCGCAACGCGCCGCCGGCCGTGCGGACGAGCCGATGCTCACCGGATCGCCGACCGCGATCCGTCCAGCCTCCGCCACACGCACGTAGACACCGAAATCCGTGTGCCCGAACGTTCGCTCGAGAAGGCGCGGGATCGACATGTCTCGCGCTCCGCTGGAGGGATCGACGTCGGTCGCCTCGCACCGTTCCGTTCTTGCGACGATCCGCATGTGCGCGGCACCGACCCGCATGCCGCAATCGAGCCATGCGTGCTCCTGCCAGGCCGGTATCCCGTCGACATAGAGGTTCGCGCGGAACCGCCGAGGATCGATTTCACGGCCCGCGATCCGGGCGAGATCACGCACGCTCGCGAGATTGACGACATGGAGCCACCGGCTCTCGCAGTCGGAGAAGTGGTGACCCTCGGCCGAGACGATGCGCGGCGCACCCCGTAGATCGGACTTGAGGTAGGCGGCCAGGAACTGCTCGATGAGTTGGCGCCCGATGCTCGTCGACAGCGCGCCTCGCGCCACCTGTCGCCCGGCGCGACGGATGGTCAGCACGTGCCCCTCCTCCTCGAACGAGGTTTCGAGCGTCGCGAGGCGCTCGTTGCGCATGAGCATGAGGTAGTTGACTTTGGGTAGATGGCGCGGCGCCAGAGCATCGAAACGCCCGCCGCCGTTCTCGATCGCATAGACCCGGTCGAGCGGTAGCATGCTGTTCGCCTCGAGGACGACCTCGTCGAGCGCTTGCGCTCCGAGACCCTTCACCGGATAGCGTTCGATCGCCGCGACGACGGGTTCACTCATGGCCTTTCGCGCTCCTCGTCGTTGCTGGCTTCGGCCGCCAGATGGACCGGCTCGCTCGGCTCGTCATCGAAGTAGACGTCGAACGCGATCTCGATGCCGAGTGCGGCGAGCCTACGCAGCTGGGCCGGCGACAGGGTTGGCCCGCCATGTCCGCTGGCCGAAAGCCAGTAGCAGAAGATATCGATCTCCGCCCCCTCGCCGGCGAGATTGGCGAGCGCGGCGGATCGCGGCTCGACCAAGTCCAGCAACCAGTCGACGTGCCGGCGCACGTCACGCGAGTCGACCTGCCCTCTCGTGCGGCACAGCCAAGCGAGATGCCCCGTCGAAGTTCGCTCGACGACCTTGGTCGCCGTGATGCCAGCCATCGAGGCGTCGATCCTTGCGCGATCGTGCGCGCATGTGATCACGCGAAAAGTCGCGAAGGTTTCGCGGCAGGTCGGATAGGCATCATCGTAGTTCATCGGCCTACACCCGGCTCGGCGCGTTCGGGGTGAAATGACCCCTCGCCCCTCTTCCTGAGGTCGCAACCGACACTATATTCAATTGGGCCAATGGGTGTCTGCATTCGTGGGATGCCCGGCCGAAACGTTGATTTGTGGCGCCCGACCCATGCCGTCTGGGTGGCTCGGGCGCGCCGGAAAGGATCGACACCATGAACCTCGACAAGCTCACCGAGCGTGCTGCCGGCTTTCTGCAGTCCGCCCAGACCATCGCCTACCGCGACGGTCACCCGCAACTGACCAGCGAGCATCTGCTGAAGGCCCTGCTGGATGACGGCGAGGGGCAGGCGGCCGGCCTCATCCGCCGCGCTGGCGGTGATCCCGCCAAGGCCCTCGCGGCCGTCGACGCCGCGCTCGCCGCGAACCCCAAGGTTTCCGGTCAGGCGGCGGCCAATCCCCAGCCGACCCGTGCTTTCGTCCAGCTCCTCGCCCGCGCCGAGGAACTCGCAAAGAAATCCGGGGACAGCTACGTCACGTCCGAACGCCTGCTGCTCGCTCTGATGATGGAGCAGGGCACACCTGCCGCGCGGGCTCTCGCCGCCTCCGGCACCGACGCCCAGCGGCTGAACCAGGCCATCGAGGCGATCCGCAAGGGCCGCACCGCCGACAGCGCCTCTGCCGAGCAGTCCTTCGAAGCCTTGAAGAAATATACCCGTGACCTCACCGAGGCCGCGGCAAGCGGTAAGATCGATCCGGTGATCGGGCGCGACGAGGAGATCCGGCGGGCCATCCAGGTGCTCTCGCGGCGCACCAAGAACAACCCCGTTCTCATCGGCGAACCGGGCGTCGGCAAGACCGCCATCGCCGAGGGGCTCGCCATGCGCATCGTCAAGGGCGATGTGCCCGAGAGCCTCAAGGGCAAGAAGCTCCTCGCGCTCGACATGGGCGCGCTCATCGCGGGCGCCAAGTACCGCGGCGAGTTCGAGGAGAGATTGAAATCCGTGCTCTCGGAGATCGAGGCCGAGGTGGGCAATGTCGTGCTCTTCATCGACGAGATGCACACGCTCGTCGGCGCTGGCAAGGCGGACGGGGCGATGGATGCCTCGAACCTTTTGAAGCCCGCTCTCGCGCGGGGTGAATTGCACTGCGTCGGCGCAACCACGCTCGACGAATACAGGAAGCATGTCGAGAAGGACGCGGCCCTCGCCCGCCGCTTCCAACCCGTTTTCGTCTCCGAGCCGACCGTCGAGGATACCATCTCGATCCTCCGAGGCCTCAAGGAGAAGTACGAGATGCACCACGGCGTTCGCATCACCGACAGCGCGATCGTCTCGGCCGCCACGCTCTCCAACCGATACATCACCGACCGTTTCCTTCCCGACAAGGCGATCGACCTCATGGACGAGGCGGCGAGCCGCCTGCGCATGCAGGTCGATTCCAAGCCCGAGGAACTCGACGAGGTCGACCGCCGCCTCATGCAGCTCAAGATCGAGCGTGAAGCCTTGCGCAAGGAGGACGACGCCGCCTCCCGCGACCGCCTCGCTCGCCTCGAGCGCGAGATCGGCGAGCTGGAAGAGAAGTCGGGTGAAATCGGCGAGCGCTGGGCGCGCGAAAAGCGGCGCCTCGCGGGCGCGCAGGGACTGAAGGAACGCCTCGAGGCCGCCCGCCTCGAACTCGAGCAGGCGACACGCGCGGCCGACTACGAGGCCGCCGGCCGCCTCAAGTACAGCGAGATCCCCGAAATCGAGAAGGCCATCGCCGAGGCTGAAGGCACCGATGGCGCGGGTACGCTCGTTGCCGACGCCGTGACACCGGAGAGTATCGCCCAGGTCGTCTCGCGCTGGACCGGTATTCCCGTCGACAAGATGCTGGAAGGCGAGCGCGACAAGCTGTTGCGGATGGAAAGCGAGATCGCACGGCGCGTGATCGGCCAGCAAGAGGCCGTCAAGGCGGTTTCGACCGCCGTCCGCCGCGCCCGTGCCGGCCTACAGGACCCGAACCGGCCGATCGGCTCGTTCCTCTTTCTCGGTCCGACCGGCGTCGGCAAGACCGAACTCACAAAGGCGCTCGCCGATTTCCTCTTCGAGGACGAGCAGGCGATGGTGCGCATCGACATGTCGGAGTTCATGGAGAAGCACTCCGTCGCCCGCCTCATCGGCGCGCCTCCGGGCTATGTCGGCTACGAGGAGGGAGGCAAGCTGACGGAGGCCGTCCGCCGCCGTCCCTACCAGGTCGTGCTCTTCGACGAGGTCGAAAAGGCGCATCCGGACGTTTTCAACGTGCTGCTCCAGGTGCTCGACGATGGCCGCTTGACCGACGGTCAGGGCCGCACCGTCGACTTCCGCAACACCATGATCGTGCTCACTTCGAATCTCGGCGCGGAATATCTCTCCGATCCGAACCGGGACGTCGAGAGCGTGCGCGGTGACGTCAAGGGCGTGGTCCGCGCCACATTCCGTCCCGAATTCCTCAACCGGCTGGACGAGATCATTCTCTTCCACCGTCTGAAGCGCGAGCAGATGGCGGCGATCGTCGACATCCAGATGACCCGGCTCCGCCGGCTCTTGGCCGACCGCCAGGTTTCGCTCGTTCTCGATGATGCCGCGCGTGGCTGGCTGGCGGAGAAAGGCTTCGATCCTGCCTATGGCGCCAGACCGTTGAAGCGCGTGATCCAGAAGGAGGTTCAGGACCCGCTCGCCGAACGGGTGCTGGCTGGCGAGGTGCCGGACGGCTCCACGGTTCACGTCGGTATTGGAACCGACGGCCTGTCCTTCCGTATCGAACGCGGGGCCGGCACCGATGCGGCCCCGAGGGATGCTTCGGCGGCGGGTGATCACGGACGTTCCGCGGCCGCCTGAGCGGCGCTTGCCCGAGCGGCTCGCGAAGAGTTCCGTCGGTCCGTGTCGGCGGAGCTTGCCCCATGCTTGCCCGTTGGGAAAAGAAGAGGCCGGCTCCGCTCGCGGTGCCGGCCTCTTCTGTTCGGCAAGATCGCGCGATCGCGCGACGGGCTCACCTGCAGATCAGGCCGCCCCCCGGCGGGATCCTGATCGAGTAGGGATGCAGCGTCACGACCTGGCTCGGATCGATGCCGCTCTTGGATTGCGCGACCGCAACGATGTGCGGCTCGACGTTGAGATCGTAGACGATGCGGCACGCCGCGCAGTTGTTTTCGTTGATGACCTCGGCGAACCAGCTTTCACCGTCCTCGCCGTTGCGCCGCAGGGCCGCGTCGTTCCGCTTGCGCGGGGCAACGAAGCACTTGTCCGGCTCGCCGGCGTGCGTTGCGATGATGCGCCTCGTCGCCGCCGAGAGCTGCCAGCCGAGAGTGAGGGAAAAGTCGGTCTGGTTGAGGCGGAAAAGGCGCGCCTCGCCGTCGAAGCCGGGCAACGAGCGGCGATCCTGACGCGAGCGAAAGCAGCCGGGGCAGAGCTTGTCGACGGCCCGATTGACGGAGAGGTTTCCGCGCGCGAGCCGCGAGCCGAGCAACGCCTGAACCGGTGCGAGCGCCTCCCCGAAACCTCCAGCCGAAAGCGACAGTTGGCGCTGGCCGGAGAAGGCGTCGGATGTCACGGCATCCTCTGAAATCTGGTCGTTGCCGAGCACGATGATGCTCGGATGGACACGCAACCTTTCGAGGCCTTGACGCGCGCGCTGGACCTGGAGCTGCTCGATGACATGGAGCACGTCGAGCGCGCTCTCGACGCCCGAGTATTCGAAATATCCTCCGTCGACGAGCCTGAGACTGACGCTGTCACCGGGCGCGCGGCCGTATCTCTCCTGTCGGATCTGCACGCGCTGCTTGACGGCTTCGCTGCGGTCGTCGTTGTTGAACCGTGTCCTCGAATAGGTCCGTTCGACGCGTGCCGGAGGCAGCACCCAGGGAAACCGGGCACTGACGCCGACGGCCGTCGAGAGTGCCACGGGGCGGCGGATCAGCGGTCCGAGCGTCTGGATATTGTCGCTTGCCTCGCCCCGAAAGTGGAACGGTGAGAACACCATCCGCTCGCCCGTCGCCACCCAGGTCGTGTTGAGGATCAGCGCGGGGTGCAGCGATTGCGGCGTCCAGGCGTCGTTGAAGCTTTCCGCGAACGGGTTGCTGTCGACCTCCGGCCGGGCCTTCCGCCAGGCATATTCGAAGCTCGCCTCGAGTGCGCGCGCCCGGTCGAAGCGCTGGATGGGGAACGGAATGAAGCGCTGGGCGAGGTCGGGAAAGAAACCCGCGGCCGTCAGCGGGGCCATGAAGTCGTGTGAGAGGTATCGCTCGACCGCGTCACTGTAATAGGTGTTGTCGATCGGCCCGACCTTGCAGCCGGGCTCGGTCACCGGTTCGGCACCCACCTTGACGAGGGACGAAAAGAGCGAGATCCCGAGTGAACCGCCGGAGACCCCGCTCATCGCAAAGACGTGCTGGGCGAAACCGGGGCAGCGATCCTGCAGCCGTGCCAACGTGATCGCGGCGTGATGGGCGGCATAAAGGCCGCCACCCTGCGCCGAGACGATGTAGACCGGATAGTCGCGCCCTTGGTTCCAGAAGTGCTCCTTGTCTGGCCGCGCCTCCAGCCAGGCGAGAAAGGCGTTGGACGCCGACTGGAAGCGGCGCCGCCGCTCGTCCTCCATGTTCGGCCGGGCGATCCGCTTGGCCTCCGGCCCGGCCGTCTCGGTCAGCATTTCGCGATCGAGCGTGCGGATGAGGTGATTGTCGTTGAGATTGTAGGCACTCGAGACGATCGCGACGATCCCGAGGATGGAGAGGACCGGCACGTTGGTGCGATCGTAGATGTTGGTCAGGAAGGCCAGTGTGAACGCAAAGCAGAGAACGAAGATGTTGAAGATCGCGAACGCACCGAGTTCGCCGGCCACGATGCTGAGGCTGACCGGATCGAAGAGGTAGAACGCCCCGAGCGCCAGCGAGAAGACGAGCGCGAACATGGTCAGCACGCTGCGCACGCCGAAGCTGAAGAGCAGCGGGTTCGGCTTTTCGTGGACCCAGAGCCGATGGTATGAGCGCAGGTGTGTCAACACGATCAACGCGACCGCCAGCCCGCCCATCAGCCATGCACCCCGTGTCAGAATGCCGTAGGCGTGGTTGAGCGAGGCCTCCGCGACGAGGATATCGTCGAGCAGCCCCGGGATCTGTTGCTCGATGCTGGCCGGAACGCGGATCTTCGGGATGTCCATGGCGGCGCGCACCATTCCGACCGCCGCCGCTGCCAGCGGTATCGCGCCGATGAGGCGCGGCATCCAGCGCAACAGCCTCGTCTGCAGCCCATGATCGACGAGCGATCCCTGTTGCCAGATCAGCGTGAGATTGCGCGCGATGTACCAGATGACCACCGAGGCGAGGACCAGCGTGGTGATGGCGAGCACGATCTGCGAGCGCTGGTTGCCGGCATCGAGCGCGAGGGCGCGGTAGATTTCGAGCGCCTGATCGGGTCCGGCAAGGAAGGTGGCCGCCGCGAGCGCCGCGATGAGCGGTGCGCGCAGGACGTAGAATGGCGTTGCGATCTGCGAGAAGAAGTCCTGAAGGCGATCAAGCCGCGTCATCGAATGGCTCCCTTCGAGCGGCGCTCGCGTGCGCGGTTCCCATGCGGGCGATCCCGCGGATTGTCCAGTCACGCGCTCCATGCGCCAGCGCCAGCACCCCTGCGCCGCCGCCAGAGATGAACCACAGGGTTGAGCAAAAGCAAGACGCGAGCATGACCGGTGCGCGACATCGCGGACACTCCGGGATATTTGCGCCTCTCTGGCCGTGCCTTCCTCGGCCTACTGGGTCGAGGCCTGCGCCACGCGCGTGCGCACGGGCGGGCGTCCCATCAGATCGTCGATCCGGCGCCGCTCTCGCTGGAATTCGGCCAGCAGATCGCCCCGCAACTGGCGCCCGCGAGGAACCCGTATCGACATCGGATCGACGTGACTGTTGTTGACGAGCACCTCGTAGTGGAGGTGTGGTCCGGTCGACGAGCCCGTCGAGCCGACGGCGCCGATCACCTGCCCGATCCGCACCTTGACGCCCTTTTTGACCCAGCCCTCGATCCGGCTCATGTGCGAATAGGACGTCTGATAGCCGTTGGCGTGCCGGATGCGCACGTAATTGCCATAGCCGCCCTTCCAGCCGGACTCCTCGACTATGCCGTTGCCGGCAGCCAGAATGGGCGTTCCAGGCGGTGCCGCCCAGTCCACGCCGGTGTGCATGAGCCGCCGGCGGTGGATCGGATGCATGCGGTAGCCGAAGCCGGAGGTGAACCGCACGTCGTTGCCACGGACCGGGCGCAGAAGCAGGAAGCGCTTGGCGCTGTTTCCGCTTTCGTCGTAGAAGTCGATCGAGCCATCCGGGGAGCGGAAACGGTAGAATCGATTGGTCTGGCCGCCGATGGTGAGTGACGTGAACAGGATTTCGCCCGGTTGCCCCTCCGCGCTCTGGCCGTCCTCCTCGAGATCGTAGAACACCTCGACGGCATCGCCCGGCGACACCCTGCGGCGGAAATCGGTATCGTAGGCGTGGGTTCGCAGGATGCCCATGATCGCATCGTGCGATAATCCCTGGGACTGGGTCACCTGATAGAGGCTGCGATAGACCGTAGCGCGTCCTGCTGCCGAACCATCCCCATCGCTATCGCTGAGCAGCAGGGGGGCCGCGAAGGCCGTCGAGCCTTTGTATTCGCCGGATTGCTCGCGAACCACGCTCACCTTGTGCAATTGCCCCCGCCCGAAGATGCTCATGCGCACGGGTTCGAGGGCGAGGTCGCGAACCGGTGAGGGGACGAGCGTCATGTGCACTTCGTCGCCCTGTGCGATCTTGACTTCCCCGACGGCGGCCTGCGCGGCTTCGACCATCGCGCGTGCTTGCCAGCTTTCGGCACCCGAGCGGCGCAACAGCCCGACGAGGGAATCGCCTTCCGCGACCCGGTAAATGCGCGATTCGACTCCCTCCTGCGTCTCGCCCCCCTCGGCATCGACGACATTCTTGGCCAGCACCGTCGTGCGCGGTGGCAGAGGTGTCGGCCCGAGCGGACTGACGTCCCCGCCGTTGAGGCCGGCCGTAGCCTCCTGGCCGGTGTTTGCCGAGTCGGCTGCGCCTTCTTCGGCGCTGTCGATCGCATCCTCCGCGCCGGCTTGCGCCACCAGCGCCGTCACCTCGTGCAGTGCCAGCTCCTGACCATCCTCTTCCGGTAGGATTCCCCCGACCAATTCCAACACTTTGACGGCTGCCGCCCGGGCTTGCGTGCGACCATCGCCTCCTTCCGCCTGTCCGGTTGGTCCGCGATCGGCATAGAGCAGGAACGGATTGAGCGCGGGAATCTGCGCGCCAGTGGCCTCGGCGTCCGACGAGAGACGCGCCACGATCCGCGCATAGGGTTTGATGGTGATGAACTCGCGCCCGTTCCGCGTCAACCGCAGGCTGTCATGGATCGTGTGCTTGGTTGCCAGCCCTCGCACGGTCGCCTCGAGCAGGGCGGACTTCTTGAGCGCGGTGCGCTGTGCTCGCGCCTGCTCGCTGACGCTCGGCTTAGGACGCATGGCCTCGTTCCCGATCTCCTCGAGCGAGGCGAGCATTTCTTCGGGCCTCTGCATGTCGAGCGCGCCGTAGAGCGCCAGTCCTATCGCCCCGATTCCGACGAGCGCTGCGATGCATGTGCTCGCGATCCATCGAACGCTGACGGCGGACACGCCGTGCTCGCCCGCGCCCGCGAAAGCGCCACTGGCCTTGCCGCCGATTCGATCGAGATGAACCGGCGAGGGTGGCCGCCGTCGGCGGATGACGAGGGCGCCCGAGCCCTTTCTGACCACCGGCAGATTTCGCGAACTCGAGGCCAAAGCCCTTACCCCCCTGTCTTCCCACGCATTCCCGTCGCCCGATGCAACGCGAGCCACCCCACGCATCGCACGGCCGCCCCGTTCAGGGCACCGCGGGCCGAATGGCGCGGTGACCCGTCCCTCGGAACCCGGTCACCTGCCGCCTGTCGGGTCGGTTCCCGTCTCCGAGAACGCCGACCGCGAAGCCCACGATGTCCTACCCGCACTTCGTGGCCTGCCAATGGCGCCTGGGCCCCGACCGGCCGATGCGCGCCCAACGTGGCCGCACTGGCAAACTGCTGGGCGCCCACCGCGAACATTCGGTCGGCTCCCGAACCATCTCTCGACCCATGCCGCTCGACATCGCGGCGCCCCCTGCCCTGTCGGGCCAAACGATTGTGGACTGCGTCGCTGAGCAAGTATATAGAAACAAACAGATTTCGTCTGGCCGAACGAGCTACGCCCTGCACCGGCTCCAGCGAAGCAGCATCGCGTCATCGTTCCGGCAGCTTTGTGGCATCCAGGTGGCAGATGATGTGATTGGCCACAGGGACACGCTCATCCCTCGATTGATGGGTGAGCGGCTTTGCAGCCGCCAGCGCACGACCGACTGACAACCGAATACACCGCCGCGGCTCGGCGCACAGCTCCCGGCGCCTGCGCGAGGCAGGAGAGAGGGACGTGGAGCCTTCATCCACATGCTGGCGCTAGCGAGCACGGCGCTCGCGCCCGCCGGCGAGCGCATCGTTGCAGAAAAACATCAGCCAAAACAGCGCGATGCAAAATTTCTTGCAGGATTCGTACGGACGTTGTTGACACCCAGGGCGCATCCGCATATATCCAGCGCTCGCCGGGCGGGAACGCTGCTTCGCCGCCTGCTGAAGGCATGGCCTCCGAAACAATCCACAGGGTTCGCGCTTCGGCGCCGAATTGTGGTTTGCTGATCTGAAGAGATCGGCTAGGATGATTGCCCGAAGCGTCGGGCCGATCTTTGACAATGTAGATGGAAGAAAGAGAAACGCAGGCGGCGGAGCTCTGGCGATCTGGCCACGCAAGTGGTCGGTGCACGAGACTCTGGTGTCTGAACGTTTCTCCATATTCACCAGGTTCGCGCATCGTGAGGTGCTGCGAACCGTGTGATATGGGACCCGTTACGTGAAGACGACCTTGGGGTGATTCGCCCCGAGGTACCAGATCAAGTTCTCAAACATGAGAGTTTGATCCTGGCTCAGAACGAACGCTGGCGGCAGGCCTAACACATGCAAGTCGAACGCACCTTCGGGTGAGTGGCAGACGGGTGAGTAACGCGTGGGAACCTACCCTTCGGTTCGGAATAACTTCGGGAAACCGGAGCTAATACCGAATACGTCCTTCGGGAGAAAGATTCATCGCCGATGGAGGGGCCCGCGTCGGATTAGCTAGTTGGTGAGGTAACGGCTCACCAAGGCGACGATCCGTAGCTGGTTTGAGAGGATGATCAGCCACACTGGGACTGAGACACGGCCCAGACTCCTACGGGAGGCAGCAGTGGGGAATATTGGACAATGGGGGCAACCCTGATCCAG